>JAOAQY010000196.1 GCA_025210965.1 Tissierellales bacterium | reverse complement strand
TTTTCATACATAGTCGGATCATCGAATGATTTATAAAATGATGTGATATAGTTGTTTTCTCCAGGACTGCATTTTATATTTTCCGTCCATTTGTAATCCTTAAAATAGTCTTTTTCAAACAATTCAGAAGCAACGTTTTGATTAACTTCATCCTTTAAGTTTGGACACCTTGAAAGCCAAATTTCTTTATTTTCAATTTCTTTTTGTGCTATATCCGAACTTACATACTTACATAGTGGTCCTTCATCACAATAGACTCGTAGTTTAAAGACATGATTTAGTAAGCTTAGCACAAGCATTTTTCGTAAATGAACATCGAAAAAAATGTCATGGTCAGCATCTATACATGTTGCTACTAATTTAAACAAATCAGAAATTTCATCTTTTGAAAAAATAAATGGGCTTTTTACATGACTGATATCATAGATTAAAAAAACGTATATAGTTACTATAAAATTTAGATGCATTTTACGGCGCTCTTCTATATCTAAATCCGCTTCTAAATCATAGCTTATAAAATTTTTTGTAAGTTTGATCAAGCAATCGGCATAGCTACTATCTTTTTTTATGCAAAAAGATTTGTACGAAAAATAATAATATTGGAACAAAAATATAAATTTAGAAAATAATGCTTGGGGGTTTGGAATTGTTTTTTTAAGTCTCATTTTAGCTTCAAACCATTTGTATAGATAGTTTTTTAGTTCTATAAATTCCATGTCCATTGCATCATAATACAAAGAACTTACAATATAGCCTTCGTAATTTGTAGTTCTGTTCCAACCTTCGTTTATGCTTTGGTCTATATCGTAACTATTAATTGTAGATATCAGCTTTTCTTTATTTATGTAATTTGGATTTTTCTTAAATTCTTCTAATTGAATTTGAATAGTTTCTAGTTGCTTTTCAATAGCATTTGATAGCCAGGTTTTAGGTCTTTTCTTTTGTATTCTCATATAGTCCTCCTAAAAAATTTTGATTACTATTTGATTATAACTCTTTTAAGTAGCGATATCCTTTTTATTAAGCTATCATAATAAACTGAGATAGTGGGAACTTAGTTCCCACTATTTCTTATTGATTAAGTTTCACTCATTATTTCTAAATACTAATTATTATAGTTCTTCTTAACAACATGTGCCCTATCAAACAAATCAGTTTTTAATTCATAATAACCAGAATTACAAACAGTGAAAAAAAATTACACTTCTAAAATATAAGGTGTATTTTTTTTTCGTTTTAGTATATAATATAGTAAAAGGAGTTGATGGTAATGTTAAAAAAGATGACAATAGAAAATTTTAAATCCTTTAAAAATGAAACTATTATAGATTTGAGTAGTAGTAATTATAAAATTTTAAACAAACGAAATGTAAACGAAAACGAAATTTTAAAAGGAGCTATTTTTGTAGGGGGAAATGCTACTGGTAAAACAAGTATTATTCTAGCTTTAAGAACATTACTTGACTTATTATTTAGAGAGAAGTGGATATCTATTGGTCAGTATAAATGTTTATTTAGTGAGGAAAATATAATTAAGCTGACATATGAATTTAAAATTGACAGCGATAGCATTAAGTATGCAATTGAATTTGACGTTAAAAAGAAGATATTAATAGAAAAATTATTATTAAATGAAGATCTAGTGCTTGATAGAATAGGCAATAGTGGTAAAAGTCAAATATCTGAAGTAACTACATTTAATGATTTAGATAATAGTATCCTATTACTAAGAACTATTTATTTTAATACTAAATTCTATGGAAATGAAATATTGCAGAAATGGTTTAAATTTTTAAGTAATTCTGTATATATTGATGCGGCTACTAGAACATTGATTAATTCAAATAGTGCCTTAGAAATAAATAAATATCTGAAAGAAAATGGGGATACATTAATTAATGAATTCTTTAAAAGTAATGGATTTAATTACTTTATAGAGTACACAGATAGATGCAAAGGTAATTTAGTTGAGATTGATACTGAAGGGGAGAAAAAAGTATTCTTTAAGAGAAACAATATAGGAGAGCCTATACCTGTGAGTATGGAATCTTTAGGAAATATAAATTTGTTAAGTATGTTGCCTGCTTTTTTTCACGTTGTTAAAGAAGGTGGAATGTTAATAATTGATGAGTTTAGCAGTGCATTTCATAATGAGTTAGAGGAATTGCTAGTTAAGTATTTTATGAAAAACTCGCTTGATTCCCAAATTTTTCTAGTTTCGCATTCTACTAACCTGTTATCCAATACGATTTTTAGACCTGATCAGGAATACGCTGTAGACTTCAAGGGAAAAGAAGGTAGTTATATAAATAAGTTTTCTAATGAAAAGCCAAGAGAAGCTCAAAATATTGAGAAAATGTACAATAGTGGTTGTTTTGGCGGAATGCCGGAGTATGTAAATGAATAAGGATATTGTCATTAATAAGAATAAAAAAATTGGCAAAGTATTGTTTATTGTAGAAGGTCAGACCGATGAAATATATATTCTTAGGAAAATATTTACTAGTATCTTTGATTATCAATGTCAAAGTATAGAGCGGGCTGGAAAATACAGACCAAGTAATTTGAAGGATAATCCATCATCATCTGTCTTTGTTGTAAATACGCAAGAATCAAATATTTCAGATATATATGATGAGAATGATTACTTAGATGAGTTATTTACTGAATTAATCAATAATTACGAATTCCCTGTTGACAAAGCTGCAGTTTATTATATTTTTGATAGAGATGTTAAATCTAATTCTAAACAACATATTGAAGATTTGATTTACAAACTCCAAAATTCAAGAGAAAATGAGGAATTTGACAAGGCTGGTTTGTTATTGTTAAGTTATCCAGCTATTGAGAGTTTCACTGTATCAAATTTCATTGATGATAGTTTTGATATAGCTTATGAGTTAGGAAATGATGTAAAGACTTTTTTGCACAGTAAAAATCTAGCAAATCAAAGAATAAGTAAAGAAACACTATCGAAAGCTGTTATTGAAATGACACATTCTCTAGAGACTATAGGCGTAAGCGATTATGACTTAGATAATTTTGGAGAGAGTAATGAGAAAATATTTAATTATCAAGAGAATTATTATGACGAGAATAAAGTATATAAGCTTTTAAGTTTATTTTGTATTGCATTCATTGACTTAGGTTTAATACAAATAGAAGAAAACGTAGATACTGATTTAAATAAATCAAAAACTTCATGACAAACGAAAATAGTGGGAACTTAAGTTCCCACTATTTTTATATAAATTAAAAGCACCTATGTTTCTCCAGGGTTTAGAGAATTATAGGTGCTTCTTTCCGCTGTTTATAGAAGGCGTAGCCTTCTATTTCCTTCTTCAAAGATAGACCAAGATAAGACCGCCTTGACCTGCTAGCCTTTTCCACGAAATCCATCAGAACGAATACCCCAAAAATTAGTAGTAGGTTCTGTGGGTTTAGTGGGAAAGGCGTAGAAAAGAGAGAGCCAAATAGTAACTAGTTAAAAATATGGAGAACTTGGCGCAACAATTCGGAGCTTTTGTAGGCACTACACGCAGCTGATGAAAAGCTGCGTGATGCTGGCCATGTGACGATTTTTCACATGGTACAAGAAGCTGAATTTTGCGACTAGATCGGAGACGAAGAAAATGTCTGTTGATTCAGAGGCCACGTTTGGAAAAGGTGGCCAAATGACCCGTGAGATAGACCAGGGTGATGAAATCGGAGAGCCGATTCTCTGCAGTGGGGTTTCTGCAGGGGATGGGGTTTCATTATTTATTATGTTTTTTTATTTAGATGAACCTCTTGCCCTTGGCAGAAAAATATTATGGATAGTGAGAATTTAAGTTTCCACTATTTTTTATGCTAAAAAACATTCAAAATCTAAAAGAATTTCCCAAATTTATAGCATTATCTGCTCAAAAAGGGTATAATATTAATATAATACATAAGTAATACATAGTATTTGTAGTGTAATACATATAAAAATATATGAGGAGTGATAATATGACTGAAAATATAAAACCAACTAGCTTTAGAATAAGTGAAAGTGCTACTGCAAAGTTTAAAGAGCTTGCCGGTGAATTGGATATGACCCAAAAGGATTTTTTCGATTCGCTATTAAATGTTTACGAACTTGAATCTTCAAAGAAGAATATCGCAAATCGTGGCAAGGAAATCGAAGAATTTCAGCAAATTTCTCAAAGATTAGTTGCTATATTTCTAAATTCTCTCGAAATGAATCAAAGTGCCGAAACTAGAATTGCAGATAAGTATCAGGAAGAGCTAAATAAAAAAAGCAGTGCCCTTGAAAAGATAGAACTTAAACTAGAATCTAAAAAAGAAAAGGAAGAATACTTAAGAAACAATTTGTATGAAGCTGATGAAACTATTAATAAACTTAGTGAGAATAAGAAAAATCTTGAAAGTATGAATGCAAACAATGAGGCGTTAATAGCAGAGTACAAAGAAAAAATAGATACTCTTAGCTCTTTAGTTAATGAGTACAAGGGCTACAAAGACGATATTGAAAATGTAAAAGCTGAATTAGTTGCCAAAACAGAAGAATCTGAAAGCCATCTTCACCAGGTCAAAGATCTTCAGAGCCAGCTAGAAAATACAAATAGCCAAATTGATTTTTATAAGAACCAAATCGAAGAATTAAAAGCAGAGATAAAGGAAGTTAAAAATCATGAAGCTATTGCCATTGCAGATGTAAAGACAGAAGCTATAGCTCAAAATGAAAAAATAAAAGCCGAGTTTGAAGAAAAGCTTGGATTCATGACTGATAAAAAAGATTTAGAAACAGAAAAGGCTATAATGGAAATCACGAAAGAACATGAGGAAGCTATAGCCACTTTAGAAAAGAAGCATAAAGCTGAGATTACAAAGCTTGAAAAAGAATTGAATAAGGGCAAAAAGAAATAATGAAAAATAGTGGGAACTGAGTTCCCACTATTTTTTTGTACTTTACACAGTAGCTTTTCCCTATATAATTTTCTCTCTACGAGCTACACTCAAATTGAAGTTAATACTAAAACAAAGGAGGTGCGTAATATGGCTGTTGTATCAGAAGCTCTTGCAGCAAGATTAAAACTTTCATTGGATTTCGGTGTTGATGAAGATGGAAAGGTTATAAAAAGATCTAAGACATTTTCACATGTCAAATCTGATGCTACTGATGAAAATATTCTTGATACTGCAAATATCATCGTAAGTCTTCAAGAACACGATCTTAGATCAGTAGTTCGTATGGATGAATCACTTCTAAGACAAGCATAATCTAACAAGTTCTAGTTTTAACGGAAGGAGGGGTATTTCATGGAGAAAAAGCAATGTTTGATATTAGGATTCAAAGACGTGGACGATCACACTGTGAATTTAAAGATTTCAGATCCAAAGCCTGACCTTACTGAAGAACAGGTCAAAACTGCTATGGAATCAATCATTGAAAAAAATGTTTTTGAATCACAAAATGGCGATTTAAAAACTATTGTTACAGCAAGTATAGTTACTACTACCGAAGACACTTTGGTATAGTCACCTAAAAGCGAGTAGTGGCGATGGACGCTGCAGCTCGCTTTTTTTACATACAAATTTTTAGAAAAGGGGGTTTGTATCATGGAAGATTTAGCTGTAAATATTGCAAATTTAGGATTTCCGATAGCCGTATCAGTGTATTTATTAGTCAGAGTTGAAGGCAAAATCGAAAGTTTGTCACAATCTATAAATGAACTTACTCGAGTATTGACATCGAGCGGAAGGGCATAAAAAAAGCTCAGTATCTAATTGATCTGAGCTTTTGATTTATTAATTTATATTGCAAGTACATGTCTTACAGTAGACTCGCATACGTGATACTTCTTAGCAAGCTGTTTGACATTGTTACCGTTGAATTCTTCTACAATCTTTTGATTTCTAAGGGGTTTGATGAGGGTTTTGTACTGCG
>JAOAQY010000195.1 GCA_025210965.1 Tissierellales bacterium | reverse complement strand
GAGGAGGAACAAATATGAGTTCTAACAAGAGAAATTATAAAAAGTTTGTTGCGGTAATAGCTATTGGATCAATGGTGCTAGCTGGTGGTGTGATGGTTTTAGCAAAGGGCGGAGAAAATGAGACGATATCGCTTGGAAGTCAGAAGATAGTGCTAGATGATAGTGTGGCTATAGAATCTGTCGACAGTGTAGAAAATTTTTCTGCGAAGATGTGGTTATCTGAAAATAAGGTTATAGGTGTTTCAGATCAGCCTAGTGATAACGAAAGTAGTATACCGAGCGTATGTATTTACGATATGAAAACTAAAAGTTTAGAAAAATTATTTTCAGGAAAAAAAGGCGAAAAAATAGGTGTAGGAGCTTTATTGGATGAAAATAGATTTTTGTATACGGAGCTTGTAAATGGAGACTTATCAAAACACGTTTACAGATGCTATGTATATGATATGGAGAGTAAAAAACGAATAGAACTTTCGTCAAAAATGACAGATTCAGATAAAAATTTGCAAAAAGGCAAGATATTATTGGCTGAAGGAATGAATGATGATATAAAGATTTTTGAAGTGGATTTTGAAGGAAATAGAAAAGAAATTAAGCTTTCAAAAGACATCATTTCTACACTAAATGACTTTAAAGAGTTTACTTTTGAAGATTATATAAAATCATTTTATAATACTGAGTATGAAATCAGAGAAGAATTTACAGAAGATGAGAAGAGGTATAAGCTTCTAAAACCTGAAGTTACTTGGATGAGTGCTGATGATAGGATAAAACTTTTAAGGTCTAATTATGAAAAAGACATTTTATACAATAGAGTATCTTGGCTAAAAAAATTGGATGATTCAAAGATCTATATTGAATCGCAAAATAGAATACCATATGTATATGATATAACAACAGGTAATCTTGAAAAGTATCATTCAAAAGATGGAAAATATTTAAGAAGGTATGAAAATAAGTTAGAGGGGTACGCTGAATATGACTTTAGCAAAGACGGGACTAGAACGCTTTGGGCATTAGATAGCAGTGGCAAGAAAAACAATATAATAGATTCAGGAGAAACTTATGGAGAGAGCATTTCACCAGATAAAACAAAGATAGTTTATAAAAAAACTTCTAAAGATGGTCAGAATCACACATTTGTTTATGAAATGAATTCAAAAAAAGGTGTCGAGATATTTGCACCAGTATCTGGACAAATAGAGTGGTATGATGATTCGAGTAAGTTTATCATGGATGGCAAGAAAAAGGATGAAAATGGTAATTGGTATTATGTTAGCAGTATAATTAGTTTGAATTAAGAGGTGGTTTATTGATGATTAGGGTTTTAGTTGCAGATGATGAAGCTAATATCACAGATTCTATAGCATATGCACTTAAAAGAGAAGGATATGATGTAGAGTGTGCATATGATGGCGAAGAAACGCTGAAAAAAATAACAAAGTTTTGTCCACATATATTAGTTTTGGATTTGATGATGCCGGTTTACGATGGCTATGAGGTTTGCAGGAGAATAGATCCAGATACTAATATGGGTATACTTATGCTTACTGCAAAGAATGACTTGATGGACAAGGTTGTAGGACTTGAGCTTGGGGCTGACGACTATGTGACAAAACCCTTTGATTTAGTAGAACTTCTAGCTAGGATTAGATCGCTTGTTAGAAGATTAAAAAAAGCATCAGGCATTTTGGATAACGTAGAAATGGATAGTTGTGATGAGAATAATTATAAAGAAAATGAAGATCAAAAATCTTGCAATGTGGATATAAAACTGCTTGAACGGCTAGTGTATGTCGATGGAGAAGCGGTTGAATTCAAGCCAAAAGAATTTGATTTACTTGTGTTTTTAGCTGAAAATAATGGAAGAGTATTTTCGAGAGAGCAGATACTAGAATCGGTTTGGGATATGGATTATCTAGGTGGTACTAGAACTATAGATATTCACATTCAGAGGATAAGAAAGAAACTTGGCGATTATGCTGTAAACATATGCACTGTGCCTAGAGTTGGATATAAAGCAGTTGATTTTGAAGGGGTATTTTCATGAACTCATTTGAGCACTTAAATTTGAAGCGACGAGCAAGTCTTTTAGGAAAGGTAAAGGGTATAAAGTTTAAGTGGACGGTGTTTATACTTTTCTTACTTTTGCTAAATATGTTTATACTAGGTGTATTTTTGCTAAAAGGTATACATAGCCATCAAAAAAATACTTATGAGAATTTGCTTATGGAAAATAGCAAACTTTCGAATTTATACATCAGAGAACGCTATATCTCTAGGGAAGATTCAGTTGGAATAAATCTAGGATATGGAAGTGCAAGTAATGCTGATGAGCTAAAAAATATGAACTTTAAAGAGTTCTATGAAAAAGAAGCATACAGCCTATCTGTTGCTATAGAGAAAATGGTTCATCTTCAAGTAGCTTTGTTTGATTATGAGGGTGAATTATTAGATGGAAGTTTCAAAGAGCCACTTTTAGATCGAGATAGACCTCTTTTAAAAAGAGCACTTAGCGATGAAATCGTATATGAGAAAAGAGGAGATGAAATCACTTATTTTGCACCTGTATATGATTTTGAAAATCAAGTTGGAGCTATGAAGATAGTCTATATAGCTGATTTAGAGCGGGTATTTTACAATGAGATAAAGTGGTTATTTGTAAAAATAGCTATAATAGCTCTTGTGATAAGCGGTGGAGCTGGCATATGGTATTTTTCAGGGATTAGCAGGCAGATATTGAAATTGAAGAGTGACATGAAATCTATAGAATCAGGGAAATATGACATAGAAGATATAATCAAAACAGATGATGAAATAGAAGAGCTGAGCCGAGGGATATATTATGCAGCTAGTAAAATAAATTCAGATGTAAATGCATTGTTTGATGAAAAATCTAAATTAGAGCTAGCCTTAGAAAAACTTAGAAAGCTTGAGCGTCAGCAAAAGGCATTTATAGGAGATATAACTCATGAATTTAAAACACCACTTACGGTTATAAAAGCTCAGTTAGATTTGATGTGGCTTTACAAGGATGATGAAGAACTAGTCGTACAGGCGAAGGCAATTGCAGAGAAAGAAATCAAGAGGCTAGATTCTATGGTTGCAAAGACATTATATCTTTCAAAACTAGAAAAATACGATTTTGAAAAGCAGATAGAATCAGTTGATATGAAAATGCTACTAGAGGATATATGTCAGAGGATGGAAGGAAAAGCAAGGAAGTTCGGTATAAAACTGAATCTTGATTTGATTGCCTGGACATTTGAATGTGATAAGGACCAGATGATGCAGATAGTGATAAATCTAGTAGATAATGCCATAAAGTACAACCATGTAGGAGGAGCTATATTTATAAGGACCTATGAAAAATCTGATTTAGTGTATTTGGAAATAGAAGATACGGGAATCGGAATAGCAGATGAGGATAAAAAACATATTTTTGAACCATTTTATGTAGTGGATAAAAACAGATCTAAAAAATTCTCCGGGACAGGACTAGGACTTGCATTAGTAAAGAAATTAGCAAAAGCACAAGGTCTCGACATACAGGTATCAGATGGCGAAAATGGAACGAAAATGACACTCAAAAATATTGATAGTTAGATGAAAAAAGAACTTATATTTGGAGTATATTACCAGATATAAGTTCTCTTTGTATTATTTACGAGAGTATATAATAAGTGGTGTAAACTTCTGAAATAATATAAAATAATATTATGAGGAGGGATACACCACTATGTCGTTATTAGATAAAAAAGAATTAAGAAAGTTAATGAAAAAAGGACAGCTTACTGATATTTCTGATATTCAAGATTT
>JAOAQY010000194.1 GCA_025210965.1 Tissierellales bacterium | reverse complement strand
TTCAATCTGATTCTGGATTTTTTTCCTGTGCTCTAATAGAATTTGCTTTCTCTCATCAATCGTTTCATCACCAATCATACTCAGCCTAACGATTTCCTTAATCTCTTCTAATGGCATATTTGTATCTTTTAAACATACAACTATTTCAAGCCAAGCTATATTTTCATCACTATAAACTCTCTGACCTGACTTGTCTCTTTCAATGCTTGGAAGTATACCTTCCTTTTCATAATATCTAAGAGTATACGCTGATATCCCAGTTTTTTCAGACACTTCTTTAATCTTATACACTAAAATCCCTCCTATGCACAATCTAAATCGACTTGAATGCATAAAATTCGATTTCTATGCATCTTGTTTAGTATCTGTTATAACAATTTGTCGCAATGAAACTGATTGTGGCAACTCATATGCAAACTTAATAGTATCAGCAACATCTTCTGCTGTAATATTAACTGCTCCAACAGATTGCTTCCACTCGTTATAACCATCAATTATACTCTGATCTGTAGTATGACCTAAAAGTTCAGTTTCAACTGCTCCTGGGTTAACTGACAGAACTCTTACGTTATGTGGAGACATCTCTCCTCTCGCAACAGCAGTAAGACCAGTAACTCCGTATTTGCTAGCACAATACGCTGCGTGATTGCCAAAAGGCTGTATCCCTGCAATTGATGATATATTTATTATTGTACCAGAATTTCTATTCTTCATATCATCCATCACTATTTTCATACCATTCATCACACCAATAACATTTACATCTAGCATTCTCTTCCATTCTTCTGCATCTTGTTTTTCTATGCTTCCAAGTAACATAACTCCTGCGTTATTTACAAGTAAATCAGTATTCCCATATTTCGCTTCTGCTTCACGTACTGCATTTTCAAATTCTACACTATTGGTAACATCAACCTTTTTACATATAGCATTTGGCAAATTCAAATTTTCCATTTTTTCAACTCTTCTCGCTAATAACAGCAATGGATACCCATCTTGAGAAAACTTTTTCGCCAATGCCATACCAAATCCCGAGCTAGCTCCTGTTATAACAACTAATTTTTTCATTTTTCATTCCTCCTAAGTTGGTTTCTCTCTTCACAAATACAATCTTAACCCTTAGAGTTAGCTCTAAGTCAAGGGAAATAAAAAATAAATACATATTCTATAAGTTATTTCACACTATCACTCAAAATTTTCATAAAATGAATAGTTTATTTTGAACTATCTACTGCTCTAAAATGGCGTATTCCTAATCAATATTTCCAGTAGAACAAGTTTACCTAGACTCAAAATTTCATTTCAAACCCATGCAAGTAAATTTAGAATTTCTTAGTTTCCTTTAAAATTTTTAGTTTTTGTATCTCTTTCTCTCTTTCCGCATCGATTATGTCATTTAATTTTTCTTGATATTTTTTTTGTATATTTTTTTTACTATCATAACTCACCGAGACTATATCATCAGCTTTTTCTAAATATTCTATTTGCGCTTTTGTTAAAAAGTTGTACTCTTTCATAAAACCTGAGTCTAAGATATACTCTAAAGTAGAATAATCATCTATTTTTAAATTGTCGTATAATTCATTTGTTTTTGAAATTTTCAAGTCAAAATACTGCTCTCTAGTAAACCACTCCATATATTCTGTATCAAATATTTCAATCTCTTTTGTTATAGTGTTTGTCCTAATAACTTCTTCTTTATTTTCTATCACTACACTAGTCTCTTTTAGGTATGGCTTATATATCACTAACAATACTACTAATATAATCACTACAAATATCCAATCTAAATATTTTTTCACAAATCTTCCTCCCTATAAGTTATTTAAAAACTTGCCTTGCATTTCTTAGTTTATCTTACAAACACACCAATATCAATAATCGCGATATTTATTAAGGTAAATTTAAGCTGAAAAATAACAGTATAAATCTATTATTTGTAGTATTGTTACCATAAAGAGTTTAATTGATACCACAAAAATGCAGTGTACGTATATAAATTAACATTCTGCAGTCTTAGAATTGTTTTTCAGTTTTACAGATGATATACTACATGCAGATGCGCATTTGTTAAATTAATATTAATTATTTCAAAATTATGGACTGGTCATGGTGTTCCTTTCTTTAGATACGAAGACCCATTTGCAGTATCGTGGGATACTGATTGGAGACCTGTAGCAAATACTACTTATCATGTCGATGAAATAAGATATAACAATAGTGATCCAAAATTTTATGAGGACAATACAATCGAATATTCATCGCCTACTGGTGTTGGTTGGGATGCTGATCTTAGAACATGGGCTGTACCATTTGGAGATCTTGAAAAATCCGTTGGTGGGTATGGAAAAGTATTAATTGAAGAAAAAGAAAAAGGTAAAACAATTAGTCATAGCATACATGCTAAGTACGCACATGATACTGGTGCTAATAGTAGCATCGGATTAAACATTAAGGCTTTAAGTATAACATTATATGGTAAAGCCGAAACACGTGCTACACAAACAGATTTCGAAATATAATAATACTAACTTTAACAATCTAAAAAGAATTATTTAAATTCTTTTTAGATTGTTATCTTTGGAGGTCTAAAATATGAATAAAAAGTTTATTGCAATATTCTTTTCTATTTTATTAATTATAGGTCTATTGCATTTCGTTAATACTGCTTCATATCATGAAGTAAAATCAGTTCTAACTAAAGCCACTATAATTGACAAGGGAATTGAAAATGACAGGCAATACATCAAGGCTAAACTATACAGTGACCCAATAACTGTAAAGATATATGTTGATAACAAAAACACTTGGAATTTAGTTTTACTAAATCATACCTATCAAATAGACTACAAAGTTTTTTCAAATCACGAAAACTTTCTAGACTATATAGATTGTGACTCCTCTGCACTCTAATATTTTACGCACTGTAACGTAGCTCTTGGATGTTTGAAAGTCCATCTCCAAAATTATTAAATACTATAATTACTAAATACTATAATTACTAAATGCTATTTGAAAATTTTCATTTTATCATCAGCTGGTATAATTTCCTTATTTCCTGGGCCACCTTTTATTTTTCCAAAAGGCATTTGTGATATTAATTTCCATTTTGATGGTATATCCCATCTTTGTTTTACAGCCTCTTCAATAACCTCATTGTAATGCTGAAGTGATGCTCCCATACCCTCAATTGCAAAAGATGTCCAAATATTATATTGTAACATTCCGGATGACTGATATGACCATGGAGAAAAATTATGTGCATATCTTGGAAATTTATTTTCAAGTTCCTCAACTATGCTATAATCCTCGAAAAATAATACAGTACCATAAGCTTCTCTAAATCCATCCATTTTTTTCTTAGTAGACTCAAATCTTTCAGCTGGAACTCTTTTCCTAAGTTCTTCTTCAATCATAAGCCACAATTCATTGTGTTCATTATCTAGCAATAACACAACTCTTCCGCTTTGGGAATTAAAGGCTGATGGTGTATGATCAAGTGCATATACCAAAATATCTTGAATTTCATCATCACTGATGGTGCTCTCTTTAGATAATTCATATATGCTTCTTCTTTTTCCAATTGCTTCTTTATAGTTGTACTCCATCAAAAATCCTCCTTTATATCAAATCTTATTGATGAATAGTTTCATCTAAGCATTAATACCCTTGAGCAATCTAGTGAAACTCAATCAGTACAACTAAAAATGCCATGTCCGTGATATGATTCACGACATGACACTTCATTTTCATCTAAATACAACTTTTTTGTAATCTACAATCCTGCAGATATATTTATCACATAATATCCAATGGCCACAATTGCTAAATCTGCACATATATGCACAAACCAACTGTTAAAAAACGTATCTTTTTTATCATCTAGCGCTGCAAAAATCAAACCACCTATAAATAAGCCAACTAAACATAGAATAAATACCAATGGATTGAACCAATTCTTAAAATTAGCTATGTGATATATAGAAAACATAAAAGAACTAAAAATATATCCGAATTTGGTGCAATTTATATGCTTTAATCCTAAAAATATAAAACCTCTAAAAAACAATTCTTCTAGCAATGAATTTACAAAAGATAAATACAATCCATAATACAATATTTGATTTCCAACTATTTGATATTTATTTCTAAAATCATAAACAATTGTATTTACATCAAATAGATTCCTAAATATTATAAATCCTATAATCAGCACAATTACCACAAAAATACCAAGCGCCTTTGATATATCCATTTTAAGTGCCGGAGTATGATTCTTAAATGATTTTTTTACGAAATTATCTTTTGAAAGTTTGATGTACACAAAAGGAACTACACTAAATAATATTAATTTAATAATAATCTTTGTATTGTAGCTCACCAAAAAGCGCTGATCTACAATATACAAAATCCCTACGACTAATATAGACGCTACAACTATATATAAACTAAGCATTTTATCTTGATTGCTATATTTTTTAATTTTTTCTTGCAATAAATCTTTCATTATATCCACTTAACTCTCCTCACTTCTATTTACTAACAAGTTTATTACACTAGCCAGTCTAGTATCAAGGATTTCGAACATTATTAATTGGATTTTAATGTTAAATTCAGAATCGATTTATTTTTTTAAAGTATTGGTATATAAATTTCACTTACCATATTATCTGGATACACTGATCCCAATACATCTACGACTTCAAAATCTGGTCCATCAGCACGTTCATATTTTGAATTAGGGAACCACGTTCCATATATATATTTCCAAGTTTTTTGAGACTGATCTACTGAACCCTTAACTTTAAACACTGCATATTCTCCAGCTGGAATCTCCAAATTTATTAAATCCACTAAATTTTCCTGTGGAGATTTAACCATTTCTCCTATGACAAATGAAAAATCTCCATTGTCACAATAATTACAAGTTATGCCGTGAGGAAATGCTGGTGCTAATCTTTCCTCGATTTTCAAGTAATACTCATTTTTCCCAAAATCATCATAAAATCCAGGTATTTCTTGAAAATATTTACCACCATTCAAATTAGTTTTGTATTCATGCCCTACTACGTTTACCTTGTCTAAATACTTGATTTCTGGTTTATTTACTTCTAATTCATCAAAATTTTGATTTGCAAAATCTAGAAAATTAATCTTTGAAAACTCCCCCAAGTTTAAATCATCCGCTTTTCTATATTTTGCCGGTGTCATGTCAAAAAGACTCTTAAAAGCTCTTGTAAATGATTCTTGTGATCCATATCCAAAATCTACTGCTATATCTAATACTGATATTTCAGTACTATCTAAAATTTTAGCCGCTTCAGTAAGTCTTCTCTTTCTTATGTATTCTTGAACCGAATAACCTGACATAGCCTGAAATAATCTTTGAAAATAAAATGATGAAAAAAACGCTTTAGATGCTATATCAACTATATTCAACTCACCTTTTAAATTCTCCTCGATATAATCTATAGCCCCTTGTATCCTAAAAAAATAATCCATATTTATTACACCTCCATAGTTTCTAACAACATTATATAATTTTTTAAAATTTATTTTTTGATAATTTGTGCTAAACTATTCTAAATAGGCTTTTACCTCATCTATACTTGCCATGGCCTCTTGTGCACCTCTTCCAGTAGTAGATATTGCTGCTACTGCATTTGCAAATCGTATACATTCTCTAACTTCAAATCCTTTTGAAAGCTTATATGCAAATCCTGCATTAAAAGAATCTCCTGCTGCAACCGTATCTACCGTTTCTACCTCGTAACCATCTATTCTCTCAAATTGCAAATCATTTATGATATATGCTCCGCGTGCTCCCGATTTAGCTATTATATTTTTCACTCCCATTTTCAGCAAAGTTTTAGAGGCTATTTTCAAATCTCTTTCATTTTCTATACTAATTCCTGAAAGCACCTCCATTTCAGTTTCATTTGGAGTTATAAAATCAATGTATTTATATATTTCACATGGCAATTCTCTAGCTGGTGCAGGATCAAGTATTATTGTCTTTCCAGATTCACTTAGCTTTTTTATGAGATACAAGCTGGTATCTAAAGGTATTTCTAATTGCAATAAATATATATCATAAGCTGAAATCGAATCCCATCTCTCATCTACATACGCCTTGTCAACCTTTCCATTAGCACCAGCAATAACTATGATTCTATTTTCACCGTTAGCATCTACTTCAATAATTGCAGTTCCGCTACTACAATTATTAGCTCTACCAATACAGCTAGTTTCAACACCTTCCTCTTCTAGGTACGACTTATAGCTATCACCTAAATCATCGTCTCCTAACATTCCAACCATCGATACTTTATTTCCTAATTTCGCTATTTGAACTACTTGATTTGCTCCTTTTCCACCAAAATATTTTCCAAAACTATTTCCCAAAATAGTTTCACCCGCTTTTGGAAGATAATCTACACTCGCTACTAAATCTATATTTAGACTGCCTATGACACAAATTTTTTTCACGAAAATCAACCTCTCTCTATGTATTTTTATAACTGAATTCATTAGAATCCTCTTTCAACTATTTATATTATACAAGATTCAATGTTTGTGAGCATTTTTTATTCAAATAAAAAAAGATGAAAAACTTGATATCCAATATAAAATCAAGCTTTTCATCTAATAATGTCTACTACTTTATGCAATACTATAATTCATTTTATGGTTTTGCATAAATTCATTGTATCTCCATATTCTTTTTAGTTTTAATATCACTTTAAATCTCTAGTAAAGACCTTCTTTACCTTCTTTTATACTAACAAATATATTTTTAGTCTGTGAATAAGCATCTAGAACACTTTTATAAGTCTCTCGTCCAATACCTGATTTTTTGTATCCACCGAATGGAGTACCAGCAGGCAATTGATTGTATGTGTTTACCCACATTCTTCCTGTCTCTACATTTGATGCTACTCTTAACGCTCTATTTATGTCTTTAGTCCAAACGGCACCACCTAAACCATACTCAGAATCATTTGCAAGCTCTACTACTTCTTTTTCATCCTTGAATTTGATTACAGTAACTACCGGTCCAAAAATTTCTTCTTGAGCAATTCTCATTTTATTGTGAGCATCCGCTAATATTGTCGGTTTCATGAATGCTCCATTCTTTAGTTCTTCAGTGTCAAACCTTTCTCCACCAGTTACTAATCTAGCGCCTTCTTCTTGACCTATTTTTACGTATTCCAATATATTTTGTATCTGTTTCTCATTTATCTGAGAGCCCATTTGAACACCATCTTCCCAAGGCAATCCAACTTTTACTTTTTCAAATGCTGTTTTTAACTCTGCAACAAATTTATCGTAAATACCTTCTTGAACAAATACTCTCGAACCAGCGCAGCAAACCTGACCTTGATTAAGTAAAATCCCCATATGAACACCCTCTATAGCTCTATCCCAAGGTGCATCATCAAATATAATATTTGCAGACTTCCCACCAAGTTCTAACGTAGCTGGTATAAGTCTCTTAGCAGCTTCTTCTGCTACTCTATATCCAACTTCTGTTGATCCAGTAAATGCAAGCTTGCTAAACTCTTTATGCTGAAGCATATAATTTCCTGATTTTGAACCCTTTCCAGTGATTATATTTACAACACCTGCTGGCAATACTTTTTGTAATATTTTACCAAACTCTAGCAAACTAATAGATGTAACTGATGATGGATGTATTACTATTGTATTTCCTGCTGCTAGTGCTGGTGCTAGCTTCCATGCACCCATTAGCAATGGAAAATTCCAAGGAATAATCTGGCCAACAACTCCAATTGGCTCTTTCAAGTTTATTGAAAGTGTATTTTGATCTAGTAACTTTGATGTTCCTTCCTCTGAAACGATTACTCCTGCAAAATATCTAAAATGTTCTGAAGAAAGTGGAACATCAATATTCAATGTCTCTCTAAGCGGTTTCCCGTTATCTAATGTTTCAACCATAGCCAAATGTTCTCTATTTTCATCTATCAAATCTGCTATCTTGAGTAACATCTCACTTCTTTCTTGAGCACTAGTCTTTCTCCAAGTTTTAAAAGCTTCTGTAGCGGCCTCCACAGCTCTATCAACATCTTCATCACTTGCATCTACAAACTCTGTCAATCGCTCTCCATTACTTGGATTGTAGCTCGCTATTTTTGAATTATTAACTCCATCGACCCATTCTCCGTCTATAAAAAGTTTGTACTCACTTTGCATTACATCTAAATTTTTACCCATTAATAACGCCTCCCTAAACACTAATAATTCCCTAATTATAGTAACCAAACCTGTAAAGTATAAATATAAATCTTGAAAAATACAAATTTATCATTAACCATTGTCAATTTTTCAATCACGATTGTATTTTAACAATTTTCACTTTTTATAATCTTTACAATCTGAATTATATTCTCATTGCCATTAATTGTCAATACTATTCAAGTGTTATCTTTTTAACGTTAATTCTTTTACAAAAAATACCACTCTAATTTCAAATTAAAGTGGTATTTGCTATATCTTTTTTTGTAAATTTTCGATAAATCTATTTTAAAAATTTTATGTTTTTTTGCTACTTCAAATATTTTTTATGGTAAAAAAGTTTCTGGATATGCATATCCTATATGCGCAAGATCCCCAGGCTCACCTCTAAAATCTTTATTTTGTTCTGCATATGCACTTCCTGGTTTTGCATACTTTTTTAGAAATTCATATCTATCTTCCGAGTCAGATCCAAAAGTCATTACGCCCCTCAATAAACCTGCTATACTAAGTTCTAATCTCAATTCTTCAAAATCTTCATAAGGAATTCTATAATGTGATACATCTATTCCACCTTCTACATTATCTATGCTTTCAACTATGCGCTTCTTTAGCAACTCTTTTCTCTCTTCTAAACTCAAATCTTGAACTTCAAAAGACATTGTAGCCTCTTGCGATAATAATTTTTGATTAGTAGATTTTATATTAGATATTGAAAGTTCATATATTTGACCATATTCATAGTAATGTTCTGGAACTACTACTATTGTTTTCCCTTTATTTTCCAGTCTATATTTGCATTTTACAACCTTTCCTGATTTATCTTTCAGTGAAATATGCTCATCAGTCAAACTATTTTCGTCTACTTCACTACTCAAATCAACGCTCCAAACCTTTTCGATACCAATATCCTTTTTGAACCCAAAATCACCTGCAAAAGCTACATTGGAAATCAAGCAAGTCATAACTAACATTGAACACAAATATTTTTTCGCTACAATTTTCAATTTCATAATTTCTCTCCTTAAATCTAAATTTTAACCAACCCACATTTCAGTATAAATGTAAACCACCATATTCTTCAACGTATTAATTGAATAAATCCATTTATGCTCTACAAAAAAGCACACGCAATTCGCATATAACGAAATAAAGTACACTATCAATATCAAATAGTGTACTTTATTATTTATATTATTATTTTTCGCTCAACAAAATTACTCTTGGATAAAAACCAAATTTTGAGTAGAATTTGAATGTTCTTTCATTTCCATATGATACTCCAACTACTATCTTTTTTGGGTTATGTATCCTCACCCAATCTAATCCTTCTTTCATAAGTTTTTCACCTATACGCTTGCCTCTTAGTTCTGATTTCAAATAAAGAGATTCTATTTCTCCTATACTATCATCATCTACACTAGCTATCAAATAACCTATATCTTGTTTTTTATATTTATCAACTACAATTTTCACCCAAAGTTTTTTCTTCTCAAACGATTTTTTCCTTGAATTGAATTCAAAAGACTTGAATTTTTCCTTAAAATATTTTGAATTTTTTTCATGATGAGAATTCAGTTCATTCCAAAGCGGTTCGACTCTATCAAGCAGTTCATGTTTGCCTAGCTCATAACAAATCTCGTCACACTCAATATTTGAATTTTCTATATCAGAAGCTCTCTCTAAATCACCGATTATGTCTTTTGTCAATTTTAGCTCTGCAAATCTACCGCCCCAAATATTATTATGATGATTTATTATAGATTTTCCATCAAGTACTTCACTGTCAAATGTCGAATGGGCATCTTTGGCAACTGTCAATTTGTACCCTTTTTCATAACCGCTTCTAATACTCGTATCTAAACAAAACTCTGTCTGCATACCTGCGATAATAAGCTCATTTACATCAATTTTATCTAATGTTTCTTTCAATTTTGTATTCAGAAATGAATCCCATGAAGATTTTTCCACAATTTTATCGTTCTCTAATGGAGCTACTTCATTATATATTTGCCAAGAATTTTCACCTTTTTTGTAAAGACCTTCATTCTCTGTATGCTTTACATATACTATTGGTATGCCTTTTTTTCTAGCTGTTTTTATCATTTTTTTTATATTTTCAATTACATTTTTTTCATCAGCTAGTCTATCCTCTTCATTCAAAAACATAGCTTCCTGTACATCAATTATCAATAAACACTTTCTCAAACCTATCATCCCCTCTCATGTAAAAATATGATTATACTAATTGAGAACTAATATGTCAATTTTCTTTTGAGATAATCTGTGAATTATATAAACTTGTTTATATCCATTAAATTTCGTGGAAGTTCCATTCTTACTGTTTTTAGAGGATCTACTATTTGACAAATTCTAATTTCTCCAACTAACGAAAGAAGCATGCTTGCATCAGCTGATTCCATCATATTATAATCTATCAACAATTTGTGCATATTTTTAGTAACTTCTATAACCGCTTCGTCTAGTGTTTTCTTTGACGATAAACACATTATATGCTCAGCATCAACAACCATAGGCAGTGGCAATTTTCTATTTTTTATGACATCAACTCTGACTTTTACCTCTCCATCTATTTCAAGTCCGCATCCACAAACTTCACCATCAGCCATCACCGCATGTAAATCTCCTATTGATAACAGCCCGCCTTCTACATTTACTGGTAATAATACAATAGCATTTTTAACTATTTTCTTGCAATCCATATTTCCGCCATGATAATCAGGCACTACATTTCCTATGGCCTCCCCAGATGGTGCCGTACCTATTACTCCAATCATAGGATTTATTTTTATCTCTATATTCTCATCAAATTTTGCAATATCATTCTCTATCTTTATAATTTTCGTTCTATTTTCAGTTATGTTTTCTCCAGCAATTCCATAATTTGGAGCAACAGACATCGTTCCAGTATCATTAACCTTTATATCAATTATTTTAACTTTCAAAATATCACCAGGCATAGCATCTTTTACAAAAATTGGACCCGTTGCTGGATTAGTATATGCAAAGTCTGCATCATGCAAAAAAATATTCTCGCTACATATTTGACCATTGTAGCAATCTGATGTTTCAAATAATATTACTTCCCCTGCATCCACTATCATAGTAGCTTCATTTTTCTTGTCCATACTAAATACAGCATTTTTTCTATCAATTTTCTTCATCTTCATCCTCTCCTCCTACAAATATTATTGGACTCTCAAATTCTAATTTATCTGGTCTAAATATTTTTTCAAACTTAGTCTTCTTATATTTTTCTGATTTTTTGAGTCTTAATTTCAATTTTTTTATTTCATTTTCTAATGCTTTTTC
>JAOAQY010000193.1 GCA_025210965.1 Tissierellales bacterium | reverse complement strand
AGTACGAGTATGACTAGAGAATATACTATTACATTGTCGAGATGTTTGTTCATTTGATAAGACATCCTTTCTTTATAATTGCTATTATAAAAATTAACAATTTATATTATAACACATAAAATAATCTCTTGAAAGTTAAGATAGAGTATAGTATAGAACCTAAACGGTTACAAATAATATTAATTAACAAAATATAAAAATAGTAGTATACTATAAAGGTATTAGCAAGATGTTTATATGTTAATAATTCAGAGTGAAAAGTGAACGAAAGTTTTTGAAATTTATTTTGTTAAATTAAATTAGAGTTAGAAGGAGTGGTAATTATATGAAAATAATATCAGTATTCAATAATAAAGGAGGCGTTGGAAAATCAACGTTAGGATATCATTTAGGATGTATTCTAGCGGAAATGGATAAAAAAATTTTATTTATTGATTTGGACCCGCAATGTAATCTTACAATTTATGGAATGGAAGAAGAATGTTTGCATGATCTATGGAAAGAGGAAGATCTATTTATTGATGATTTTGCTGAAGCTACTAGTAAAAAAGAATTGTTTGATAAAATCATAAAAAAACCAAGATCAGTACATTTTTTGCTTAAACCAGCTGAGGATGGGCTAAATGAAATTGATGAGTTACCACCACCAGTTTCTTTATACAAAAATGTGGATTTAATACCAGGAAGGCTTTCAATTCATAAATATGAGAATAAAATAGCGGAAAGATGGAGTGGTGCTTATCAAAGTGATAATTTAAGCATTCGAACTATTACAAATATTAGACGAATATGCGAAGCTTATTCGAAAGAGAGGAAGTATGATTATGTTATAATAGATACGTCTCCGAGTCTTGGAATATTAAATAAAGTTATAATATCTACGGTTGACGGATTTTTCGTACCAGCACAACCAGATATGTTTAGTCTTTATGGAATTCAAAATATAGGAAATTCTTTAGAACAGTGGAGAATAGAGTTTGAAACAATTTATAAGTTGATATCTAGTGAAAAAAGAAAAAAATTTCCCAACAAATTTGTTCAATTCATAGGATACACTATATATAATGCGAAAAAATACACTAAAGATCAAAATGAATATGATTTAGCTAAAGCACATTTTTCCTATGCAGAAAGAATTCCACTTGTTATAGCAAAATATATAAAGGAGCAAAATAGGATACCTATTGAAAATTGGGACAAGCCTATTGGAGATAAAGCGGTAATGCATACACATAATACATTTCCTGCAATGTCACAGGCATTAAGATGTCCTATGTGGAAAGTACCGTCAACTTATAGCAAAAAAGACAAGAAATTTCTTGAAGAACATTCTATAGTAGTTAATAATGGTAGTCATAATAAATATAAAGGAACTAAGGAAAAATATAAAAGATTTGCAAAAGATTTTATTGAAAGAGTGGAGGCTATTTAATTTGATAGAGAATAAAAATAGTATCGATGAAGTTATTAATTTCTATAATAAAAAAGAAAATCAATTTGAATTAGAAATGTTTTTGAATCAAATTAGCACATTTTTTTCAAAACACCCAATATTGAATAATCCAGAGAAACCAATTGTACATTCAATAAAATCTAGGCTTAAAGATTCAGATCACTTAAAAGATAAAATAGATAGAAAAGGGAAGAATCATGAAATAATAAATGTAGAAAACTTATTTGATAAAATTAATGATTTGGCTGGAGTGAGAATACTTCATATTCATCAAGAACAGTTCATAGAAATTCATAAAGTGATAATGGATAAAGTTGAGGAAGTTAAGGACTGGAAATTAGTAGAGGAACCAAAGGCTTTTACATGGGATCCGGAATCGAAAGAATTTTATGAAAAATTAGGTATAAAAACGGAGTTAAAAGAAACGTATTATACGAGTGTTCATTATGTTATAAAACCAAATAATGAAGCTACTAAAACTACTTGTGAAATACAAGTGCGAACTTTATTTGAAGAGGTTTGGGGTGAAATTAGTCATAGTATTAATTATCCAAAAGAAACATCAAGCATTGCATGTAAAGAACAACTGAGAGTATTATCTAGACTAGTTTCGACTGGAACTAGACTAGTTGATTCGATCTTTAAATGTTACAATGAAAAGTAGAATAAATTGTATTAAAATTATGAATATAATTATATTATGCATGCTAACAAATGCTGGTGAAAGCTTTAATAGATAGTTAGGTTTAAAGTAGCTAAAACTAAAAGCAACTTTACAACAGATAAATCTTTTTTTTAATGATGTGTTTAGTAACTATGGATGTTATATATAACTAGACTCAAAAAATAAGAGATTGTACTATTTTGAAATTAGTTTAATTTTATTCAAACCTTGTGCTTGCTGAGAGCAAATTTATATAAATCAAATTGAAAAATACAAAATTGATATTCAAAAAAGTCATAGCCTTTATAAGGGCTATGACTAATCTTTAAATATTAAATTTCAGAATATTTACACCAATTACTTGACAGTCTTTATTCTAAACAAACGGTGAAACGAGTGTTATTTAACCTTAACACGTGATGTGTTGAAATTCGTAACCTTTCTTGCCTACCATCATTTTAAAATTGTTAAGACGTGTCCTGCTGTAGTATCCCTAAATTTAGAACCTCTTTTGTTACTTACAAAACCTGACATTGCCCATAATAAAAAATAAATATATAATATACATATACACAGCTCCGAAAAAAAGATATTTGAAAATATACACAGATCTCTAATAGCGCTAAATAAAATAGAAAATCAGCAAGAAAGTATAGAGTGTTTTGAAACATATACCAGATAGAGCGACAAGAAAATCAAAAGTCGAATTAAAAAGATACATGGGGGAAGTTACAGGAGGGTAGCGGATTGAATGCAAATATAGACAAGCGAAAAGAAAGATTTTTGGATAAAAATCATGTAAGGGGTACTTTGTATATATTGATTCTAGGTATCGTTTATTTTGTAGCTAAAGATGCTCAAACAGCCATTAACGCTAGCTCAGCGCCTGCGCTATATTTTTTGACAGTCGACAGTATTACCAAAAAAGGAGTAGTAATTAAGCATATGAAGTCCAAAATTATCATAGGGATAATCATCAGTAGTTTGATATATGCTATATGGAAGAAATTTGATATTGCGTATATTTTTCT
>JAOAQY010000192.1 GCA_025210965.1 Tissierellales bacterium | reverse complement strand
GATCAGCCTCAAGCCATAGACAGTCTAGTTGATGGCTTAAACGATGATAAAAAGCATCAGATATTACTAGGCGTAACGGGATCAGGTAAAACATTTACCATGGCAAATGTAATAGAGAGAGTTCAAAAACCAACCATAGTAATAGCTCACAATAAGACATTGGCAGCCCAATTGACATCGGAATTTAAAGAATTTTTTCCAGATAGTTCAGTTGAGTATTTTGTAAGTTATTATGATTACTATCAACCAGAAGCATATGTACCTTCTTCAGATACATTTATAGAAAAAGATGCATCTATAAATGACGAGATAGATAAATTAAGGCACTCGGCGACTATGTCTCTTTTTGAGAGAAAAGATGTAATAATAGTAGCTAGTGTATCTTGCATATATGGACTTGGAGATCCTTCAGATTATGAAGACTTGGTAGTATCACTCAGACCGGGCATGATAAAGGATAGAGATGATATAATTAGAAAACTGATAGATATCCAGTACGTTAGAAATGATATAAATTTCATTCGAGGAACATTTAGAGTCAGAGGGGATGTTCTAGAGGTATTCCCGTCATCTTCATCAGAATATGCTGTGAGAGTAGAGTTTTTTGGAGATGAAATAGATAGAATAACCGAAATTAATACGATTACAGGAGAGATTTTGAGTGAAAGAAATCATATCTCTATTTATCCAGCATCTCACTTTGCTACTTCAGATGACAAAATAAAGAGAGCTATACAAAATATAGAACAAGAACTAGACGAGAGACTTAAAGAATTGCGTGATGAAGAGAAATTAGTAGAAGCACAAAGGTTAGAGCAGAGAACGAGATATGACATAGAGATGTTAAGCGAGATGGGTTTTTGCAGTGGGATAGAGAACTATTCAAGGCATATAAGTGGTAGAGCAGAAGGCAGTAGACCATATACATTGCTGGACTACTTTCCAGATGATTATCTTATGATTATAGATGAAGCGCACGTTACTATTCCACAGATAAGAGCTATGTATGCAGGCGATAGATCTAGAAAGCAGACATTAGTAGACTATGGATTTAGATTACCATCGGCTATGGACAACAGACCTCTACAATTTCAAGAATTTGAAAAACTTATAAATCAAATAGTATATGTAAGTGCAACTCCAGGACCGTATGAACTAGGACTTACAGAAAACACTGTAGAACAAATTATCAGACCAACGGGACTTCTAGATCCGATAATAGAAGTAAGAGAAACAGAAGGGCAAATTGATGATTTGATAAAAGAAATCAATAAGCGAACGGCCAAAAACGAAAGAGTATTGGTGACAACACTTACGAAAAAGATGTCAGAGGATTTGACTCAATATCTTGAAGATATGGGTATCAAAGTAAGATACATGCATTCGGATATAGCTACTATTGAGAGAATGGAAATAATAAGAGATTTGCGACTTGGTAAATTTGATGTACTTATAGGAATAAACCTATTGAGAGAGGGACTAGACTTGCCAGAAGTTTCATTGGTAACGATACTCGATGCAGACAAAGAAGGTTTCTTGCGATCGGAGACGTCGATGATTCAGACAATAGGTAGAGCAGCTAGAAACTCAGAGGGTAAAGTAATAATGTATGCAGATAGAATAACGAAATCCATGGAAAAAGCAATAATGGAGACGATGAGACGTAGAAAATTACAAGAAGAGTTCAACGAGTTACATGGAATAACGCCTACTACTATAAAGAAATCCGTTAGAGATGTGATAGAAGCATCTAAGATAGCTGAAGATGGAGAAAAATATGGTAGCGACAAGATTCAAAAATATACAGAAGATGAAAAGAAACATTTAATAAAGAAATTAGAGGGCGAAATGTTCTTAGCTGCGGAATCATTGCAATTTGAAAGAGCGGCAGAACTTAGAGATAGAATAAAAGAACTGAAAGGTGAAGTGTAGTATGGAAAAAAATCAGATCATAGTTAAAGGTGCTAGGGAGCACAATTTGAAAAATGTAGACATAACACTGCCGAGAAATGAATTGATAGTATTCACAGGTCTTAGTGGTTCAGGTAAATCTTCACTTGCATTTGACACAATATATGCAGAGGGACAGAGAAGATATGTAGAGAGTTTATCATCATATGCTAGACAATTCTTGGGACAGATGGAGAAACCAAATGTCGAGTATATAGAAGGTCTTTCACCTGCTATATCAATAGATCAAAAAACTACTAGCAAGAATCCTAGATCTACAGTTGGTACAGTTACTGAAATATATGATTATTATAGACTATTGTTTGCAAGAATTGGAAAGCCTCATTGCCCAAAATGTGGAAAACCAATAGAATCGCAATCAATAGATCAAATGGTAGATCAAGTTATGAGCTATGAGGAGAGGGCGAAAATACAAATACTATCTCCTGTGGTTCGAGGGAAAAAGGGGCAGCATAAAAAATTATTAGAAGAGATAAAAAAAGAAGGTTATGTGAGAGTTAGAATAGACGGTGAAGTTTATGATTTAGCAGAAGCTCCGGAACTTGAGAAAAACAAAAAACATAATATAGAGGTAGTAATAGATAGAATCATAGTAAAACCAGATATAGAAGGTAGACTTACCGACTCACTAGAGACAGCATTGAAACTAGGTGAAGGACTTGTAATAATAGATGAAATAGGCAAAGGCGAGCTACTTATGAGCCAAAAATTTGCCTGCATAGATTGTGGAATAGCGATAGATGAAATTTCTACACGTATGTTTTCATTTAATAGCCCTTTTGGAATGTGCCCTGTGTGTAATGGATTGGGAGTTCACAAGAGAATCGATCCTCAGCTAGTACTGCCTAATATGAACTTGTCATTGCAAGAAGGTGCCGTAGATCCATTTAGCACAGCTAATAAAGAAACTTACTATTATAGAATGTTTAAAACATTGGCGGCTGATCATGGTGTAGCAGTAGATCAGCCACTTAGTGAAGCTCCAGAGAAATTTATAGAAGAATTATTGTATGGGACAGGAGATCGAGAACTTGAATTCGTATTCGAAAGCCACTATAGCGGAACTAGAACATTCAACGAACCGTTTGAAGGTGTTATAAAAAATTTAGAGAGAAGATACTCAGAGACGAATTCAGATTATATGAGAGGTAAAATAGAAGAATACATGAGCGATATACCTTGCGAATCTTGTAAGGGCAAGAGACTTAGAAAAGAGAGTCTAAGTGTGTTTATAGATGATATAAATATAATCGAGCTCACTGAAAAATCCATATCTGAGAGTCTTAACTTCTTTGACAACTTGAATTTGACAGAGCGCGAAAGTTTTATAGCAGAGCAAATATTAAAAGAAATTTATTCAAGATTGGGATTTTTGAGAGATGTAGGACTTACATACCTCACTCTAGATAGAGCATCTGGAACACTTTCAGGTGGAGAATCACAGAGAATCAGACTAGCAACACAAATAGGTTCAGCATTAGTTGGGGTATTGTATGTACTTGATGAGCCGAGTATAGGACTTCATCAAAGAGATAATGACAGATTGCTAAAAACCCTTAGACATTTGACGGATCTAGGTAATACATTAATCGTTGTAGAACACGATGAAGATACTATAAGACAGGCGGATCATATCGTAGATATTGGACCAGGAGCTGGAATTCACGGCGGAGAAGTAGTCGCACAGGGGACACTTGATGAAATAAAACAAAACAAAGCGTCTATAACAGGAAAATATTTATCTGGAGAAAAATATATAGAAATACCAAAAGAGAGAAAAGCTTTTGGCGAAAAAAATATAGAGATAAAAAAAGCAAGTGAAAATAATTTACAGAACATAAATGTCAAATTTCCACTTGGACTTTGGACATGTGTTACTGGTGTATCAGGTTCTGGAAAGAGCAGTTTGGTGAATGAAGTTCTTTACAAGGGCATGATAAAAAAGATGAGAGCTACTAAGGTTAAACCTGGAAAGCACGAAGAGATAATAGGCATAGAACATATAGATAAAGTAATAGATATAGACCAGTCTCCGATTGGAAGAACTCCTCGATCCAATCCAGCCACGTATACAGGCGTATTTGATCACATAAGAGATTTGTTCGCCATGACACCAGAAGCCAAGGCTAGAGGTTACAAAAAAGGTAGATTTAGTTTTAATGTAAAGGGTGGTAGATGCGAATCGTGTAGAGGCGATGGAATCATCAAGATAGAGATGCACTTTTTGCCAGATGTATATGTTCCTTGCGAAGTATGTAAAGGTCATAGATACAATAGAGAAACGCTTCAAGTAAAATACAAAGGTAAGAGCATAGCGGATGTATTGGAGATGAATGTAGAAGAAGCATTAGAATTTTTTGATAAGATACCGAAAATCAAAAGAAAACTACAGACATTGTTTGATGTAGGACTTGGATATATCAAATTAGGACAGCCATCTACTCAATTATCTGGTGGAGAAGCTCAGAGAATAAAACTCGCTACGGAACTTAGCAAGAGAAGTACAGGAAAGACTGTATATATACTAGATGAACCAACTACAGGTCTTCATATGGAAGATGTGTCAAAACTCATAAAAATATTAGAGCGATTGGTTGAAGGTGGAAACACAGTAATAGTTATAGAACACAACTTAGATGTAATAAAAAGAGCTGATCACATAATAGATTTAGGACCAG
The DNA here is from genome assembly GCA_025210965.1 of Tissierellales bacterium. Classification (NCBI taxonomy): domain Bacteria; kingdom Bacillati; phylum Bacillota; class Tissierellia; order Tissierellales; species Tissierellales bacterium. The sequence goes on along the minus strand of JAOAQY010000192.1, from coordinate 48,668 downwards.
AAGGCGGAAGTGGCGGCGGAATGATAATCGCCGAGGGAACTCCAGAAGAGATAGCAAAGAACAAAAAATCATATACAGGGCAGTACCTGAAAAAAATGGGAGTATAGATTTAAATATAAAAATATGCCTTAGTTCAACATTTCATTCACAATGAAGTATTGGACTAAGGCATTGCTTTTAGATTAACAACCTAGAAAAACAGAATAAACTTTAATTGCCTGATATTTCCGTGAGTATCTTACGAGCTTTGTCAGGGTAATTTGTTATCAAACCATCTACATTTAGTGAAATCAATTTTTGCATTGAAGGTTCGTCGTTTACAGTCCACGCATTTATTGCTATGCCTTTTGATTTGCATTCAGTAATCATTTCAGGCAATACTCCTAAAAACATAGGGTGAATTGCATTTGCATGTGCAGCTGTACAATAGTTCCAAGGCTCGTATAGACCAGCCATGTACAAAAGCCCAGTTTTTATATTTGGATCTAATGATTTACACTTAGCTAAACCATAGTGATTGAATGAAGAAAGAATGACCCTTTGTTCCAAATTGTAATTATGAATCATAGATACTAATTTTTCCTCTAGATTTTCATACAATATGGGAGCATTTTTAAGTTCAATATTTAATTCGAGATTGAGAGGAGATATCCACTCAAACACTTCTTCTAATGTCGGAATTTTACAATTTTTGTATCCAGAATTAAATTTAGCACTAGCGTCTAGAGACTTTAATTCGTCTAGAGTAAGATCTTTTATGAAACCAGAACCATCAGTAGTTCTATCTACAGTATCATCGTGGCAGACTACTAATTCTCCTGATTTACAAACATGAACATCTAATTCGATACAGTCAGCTTGCTGCTCATATGCTAGTTTGAAAGCCTCTAATGTATTTTCAGGTGCATAGCCTGAAGCTCCTCTATGAGCCATTATCTTTGTTGGACACATGCTAAACATCTCCTTAAAATATAAATTTACTTAAATTTTTTTATCTTTAATTTATTTTTTGACAAAATACCTTGTATTTGTTTTGCGCTGTCACCACTAGTTAACACATGGATAGCACCTAAATCATAAGGTCTGTATATATCCACTTGGTTTGGAAGCGGAAAATATTCCTTAAATTCACTATACTCATGGAATCCTGAATCATTGTGAAAAACAGAGCCGTATATTCTAGGGACTGGCAATCTCAAATCTATGCCATTTATCAATATACCCTCGTTTGTGAAATAAATTTTCATTGAATTTTGAGAAAGACGAATAAAAAGCTCTAAAATCACCATAGTGAAAACAAACATAACAATCATAGAAAGACTAATGTATTTGATAGAGCGGTTCATCATTGATGGCAAAAAATATATCAAAATCGGAAATAAATATAGCCAAGATTTTTCTCGAAATGTAAAAGTACTTAGATTAGCAGTTGCGTAGACCGTTTTACCAGCTAATGACCTTTTTAAAGTGTTGTGTCTCAAAAATGAGTAGCACCATATAAAGAAAAAGAAAGTAAAACTATATATAGCCCAAACAGTTATTGGATTTAGTACTGGATTTATAAACCTAAAAATATTTGATATAAGCATCAAAAACGTTAAACTTATAAAAAAAGCAGATGAAAATAAAATAATTTTTTTAGAACTTTTCATAAAAACCTCCTGAAATTAATACATACTATTCGACATAGTACTATGAGTAATATATAATAAAAAGTGTTGGAGTTTTAGCCATATTGAGCACTCCTTTATTAATTATAGTCGAAATTTAGTAGATTATCCAGTTTATCAGGACGGAAATCTTTGAAATTGGAGTGAGTTAGATGGGACAATTTGATATAAGTGAAGAATTGAAGAAACTTCCTCAAAAACCTGGCGTGTATATCATGAAAGATAATCATGGGCAGGTTATTTATGTTGGGAAAGCCATTTCATTAAAAAATAGAGTTAGGCAATATTTTCAAGCATCTAATCAAAAAAGCAATTCAAAAGTAAAAGCACTGGCTGAACGAATAGATGAATTCGAATATATTATAACAGACAATGAAGTAGAAGCCTTGATATTAGAAGCAAATCTAATAAAAAAGCATCAACCGACTTATAATATATTGCTAAAAGACGATAAGCAATACCCCTATATAAAGATATCTGTAAAAGAAAAATATCCGAGGGTGTTTAAAACTCGAGAGATAAAAAAAGATGGTGCAAAGTACTATGGACCATATCCTAGTGGTAAGGCAGTAAACGATATTTTGGAAATGATTAGAAAGACATATCCTCTAAGAACTTGTAAACTTAGATTAAATGGAGAAAAAGTTTTGGAGAGACCGTGTCTAAACTACCATATCGGAAGATGCCTAGGCCCTTGTCAGGGGAATATAGATGTCGAAGATTACAGAAAAATAGTTGACGATATCAGAATGTTCTTGGAAGGGAAAGAAGATGGAATCATCAAAAAGCTTATGCAGTCCATGAAAGAAGCATCAATGAAATTAGATTTTGAAAAAGCTGCCGAATATAGAGATCAGATAAAGGCGATAGAAACACTAAAAGAAGAACAGAAAGCAACTCAGCTTGCAGGGAAAGACCAAGATGTCATAGGTCTAGCAAAGGGTCAAACTGATGCATGTGTTCAGATATTTTTTGTGAGACAAGGAAAGATAGTAGGGAGAGAACACTTTATGTTCACTGAGGTAGAAAGTGAGGATAGAAGTTCTATAATGTCTGCATTTATAAAACAATTTTATGCAGGAGAAGCTTACATTCCATTGGAGATTTATTCAGAAGAGCCTATGGACGATCAAGACACAATAGAAGAGTGGCTTAGAACGAAAAAAGAAAGAAAAGTAAAATTGAAAGTGCCTCAAAAGGGTATAAAAAATAATCTGATAAAACTAGTGCACTTAAATGCACTTGAAACTCTAAATAAACATTTAGATAGACATAAAAAACAAGCTGCATTAGCTAAAAATGGAATAAAATCCTTAGCTGATATTTTAAAAATTGATGAAGTAGATCTAAAAAGGATAGAAGCCTATGATATATCAAATACACAAGGCACAAATTCAGTAGGAGCGCTAGTGGTATTTGAAAATGGCACGAAAAAGCAAAGTGATTATAGAAGATTTAAGATTCGAACAGTAGAAGGCTCTGATGATTATGGGAGTATGCAAGAGGTATTGTACAGAAGATTTAGAAACTATATAGAAAAAAACGATAAATTCTCAGCACTACCAGATTTGATAATGATGGATGGTGGTAAAGGGCAGATTAATATTGCAGAAGGAATCATATCACAGCTTGGTCTCGATATAAAAATCTGTGGGCTTGTAAAGGATAATAAACATAGAACTAGAGGAATCATCTACAAAAATGAAGAAATAACGATAGATAAGCACAGTGAGGCATTCAAACTCATAACTAGAATACAAGATGAAGTGCATAGATTTGCAATAAGCTACCACAGGAGTTTGAGAGATAAAAATATGGTCAAATCTGAGCTTGATAATATAGAAGGAATAGGACCAAAGAGAAAGAAAGCTCTATTTAAAGAGTTTAAGACACTTAGCAACATGAAAAAACAATCAATAGAATCACTTAGTGAAGTGGATGGAATGAACAAAAAATCAGCAGAAGCTGTTTATAGATATTTTAGAAAGTAGGTGCATTATGAAATCATTGACGATTAAGCAATTGGTAAAAGATCTTAAATTAGAGGTAGTATACCAACCAGAGAATCAGACATCAAAGATAACATTGACAGACATAAATAGACCAGGGTTACAACTAGGAGGATATTACGATTTTTTCGTGCCAGCTAGAATACAGATTATAGGAAACGCGGAGTGGCACTATTTGAGAACTCTACCAAATGAAGAAAAAGAACGAAGACTTGCAAAGTTTTTTAAATACCCTATTCCTGTTTTGATAGTAACTAGAGATTTGGAAGTCTCGGATATAGCTATAAAACATGCGAGAGAAAATGGAAGAACAATACTTAGAACTAGTAGGGCAACTACGAAGTTTTTGAGTAAATTATCGGATTATCTAAATGAATGCCTAGCGCCAAGTACTACATTACATGGTGTACTTGTAGATATTTTTGGTATAGGAACTCTAATAATGGGTAAAAGTGGTGTGGGAAAAAGTGAGACTGCATTAGATTTGATAGAAAGGGGGCATAGATTAGTTGCTGATGATGCAGTAGAAATTAGAAGAGTTGACAACAATGTGCTCCGCGGAACTGCTCCAGAAATTATCAGGCACTATATGGAACTTAGAGGAATTGGAATAATAGATATCAAAAGATTATATGGTATGGGTGCTATAAGCAATACAAAAGAAATAGAACTCATAGTAGAACTCGAAGAGTGGGATTCTAGAAAGGCGTATGATCGATTGGGATTAGATGAGGAATATATGGAAGTGCTGGGAGTAAAAGTAACTAGGCTCACTATTCCTGTTAGACCGGGTAGAGATTTAGCTATGATCATTGAAGTTGCAGCTAAAAACTACAGACAGAAGAGAATGGGATACAATGCAGCTAAGGTTTTAAACGAAAAATTGATGATGAAAACCATGCAAAAAAGTGACGATTAACAAATACTAAAAAGGGGAATAAAACTCGTAAATGTTCGTGTTTTGTTTCTAAATTTGATTGTAGAATTATTGACAATTTCAACTAAAATTTTAAGTCATCTAAAAAAGTAGCAAAGAGTTGACTTTGTATACAAAGTTGAATATACTTGATACTGTAGGTTACACTCTAAGGAGTGCTAATTGGGTAAAATTAAATATATGAAATGGAGGTAATACATATGGCTAAGATTATGAAGACGATGGATGGTAATACTGCAGCGGCTTACGTAGCATATGCGTTTACTGATGTAGCAGCAATATTCCCTATCACACCATCATCACCAATGGCTGAATATGTAGATGTATGGGCTGCAAATGGACAAAAAAATGTTTTTGGACAAACTGTTCAAGTAACTGAAATGCAATCTGAGGCGGGAGCAGCAGGTGCCGTTCACGGATCATTAGCAGCAGGGGCGTTAACAACAACTTTTACAGCTTCACAGGGACTTTTATTAATGGTTCCAAACATGTATAAAATTGCAGGTGAATTGTTACCAGGAGTATTCCACGTAAGTGCACGTGCTATTGCTGGTCATGCATTATCAATATTTGGAGATCATTCAGATGTTATGGCAACTAGACAAACTGGTTTCGCATTATTAGCTTCTGGTTCAGTTCAGGAAGTAGCGGATATCGGAGCAGTTGCTCACTTGGCATCAATTAAATCTAGAGTACCATTTGTACACTTCTTTGATGGATTTAGAACATCACACGAAATCCAAAAAATCGAATTAATCGATTACGAAGAGTATGCAAAATTAACAGACTTCGAAGCGGTTACTGCTTTCAGAAAGAATGCATTAAACCCAGAATCACCTGTAACTAGAGGTACAGCACAAAACCCAGATATTTTCTTCCAAGCAAAAGAAGCTTCTAACCCATTCTATGATGGATTAGGCGATATCGTTGCTGACTACTTAGAGAAAATCTCTAAAGTATGTGGTAGAGAATACAAGCCATTTAACTACTATGGTGCAGAAGATGCAGAAAATGTAATCATCGCTATGGGTTCTGTTACAGAAGCTATTGAAGAAACTGTTGATTACTTGATGAAAAAAGGTGAAAAAGTTGGTTTAGTTAAAGTTCACTTATACAGACCATTCGAGCCTAAATTCTACTTTGATGTATTACCAAGCACAGTGAAAAGAATCGCTGTTTTAGATAGAACAAAAGAACCAGGTTCAATCGGTGAACCATTATTCCAAGACATCAAAACTATGTACTACAACGAAGACGTTAGACCTCTTATCGTAGGCGGACGTTATGGTCTTGGTTCAAAAGACACTACACCATCACAAATCAAAGCTGTATACGACAACTTAAACGCTGCAGAGCCAAAAGATCGTTTCACAGTAGGTATCAATGATGATGTAACAAATACTTCACTAGAAGTTAAAGAAGAAATCGTTACTGCTCCTGAAGGAACAATCAGATGTAAATTCTGGGGTCTTGGATCAGACGGTACAGTTGGAGCTAACAAACAAGCTATCAAAATCATCGGTGACCATACAGATATGTATGCTCAAGGATATTTCTCATATGATAGTAAAAAATCTGGTGGAGTAACTATCTCTCACTTAAGATTTGGTAAAAACAGAATTACTTCAACATACTTGATTTCTAATGCAGACTTCATTTCATGTTCTAAGCAAGCTTACGTAAATCAATACAATTTACTAGAAGGCTTGAAAAAAGGTGGAGCATTCTTGTTAAACACTATCTGGACTCCAGAAGAAGTTGCAGAGAAGTTACCAGCTAGCATGAAGCGTTACATGGCTGAAAACGACATCCAATTCTACACAATCAACGCTACAAAGATTGCTGCAGAAATTGGTTTAGGTCATAGAACTAACATGATCATGCAATCAGCATTCTTTAAATTAGCTGAAGTTATTCCTATGGAAGAAGCTGTAGGCTACTTAAAAGATTCAATCAAAAAAGCTTACGGTAAAAAAGGTGACAAGATCGTTAACATGAACAACGAAGCAGTTGATAAAGGAATCGACGCTTTGGTTAAGATTGACATCCCTGCTGAGTGGGCTAACCTTACTGACGAAGCAGTAGCTTCTGTTGATGCTCCTGACTTCATCAAAAACGTTGTAATGCCAATGAATGGACAAGCTGGAGACAAATTACCAGTATCTACATTCAAAGGTATCGAAGATGGTACATTCCCACAAGGAACAGCTGCTTACGAAAAACGTGGTATCGCTGTTAATGTACCAGAGTGGCAAACAGACAAATGTATCCAATGTAACCAATGTTCATTCGTTTGTCCACACGCTGCTATCAGACCATTCTTATTAGATGACGAAGAAGCAGCTAAAGCTGGCGACGCTCCATTATTGGACGCTAAAGGCAAAGGCTTAGAAGGATTGAAATACAAAATCCAAGTTTCTACACTTGACTGTACTGGTTGTGGTAACTGTGCTGACATCTGTCCAGTAAAAGCTTTAGAAATGAAGCCTCTTGAAACACAAACAGAAGAAATCGATCGTTGGACTTACATGACTGAAGAAGTAAGTGTAAAAGACGACAAGATGACATTAGAAAACGTTAAAGGATCTCAATTTGCTCAACCATTATTCGAGTTCTCTGGAGCTTGTGCTGGTTGTGGAGAGACTCCATACGCTAAAGTTATCACTCAATTATATGGTGACAGAATGATGATCGCTAATGCTACAGGTTGTTCTTCAATCTGGGGTGGATCAGCTCCTGCAACACCATACTGCAAGAACAAAGATGGTAGAGGTCCAGCTTGGGCTAACTCATTGTTCGAAGATAACGCAGAGTATGGTTACGGAATGTTCTTAGCTATCAAACAAATGAGAGCTAGAATCGCAGATCTATTAACAGAATTAGTAGGATTAGACGTACCAGCAGAGCTTAAAGCAGCTGCTCAAGAGTGGTTAGACACTAAAGACAATGGTGCGAAAAATAAAGTTGTTGCAGAGACAGTAAGAGGCTTATTAGCAACTGCTGTTGATGGCAAAGCAAAAGAAATCTTAGCTGAACTTAAAGAAAAAGAGCAATTCTTAGTTAAGAAATCAGTTTGGATCTTCGGTGGAGACGGTTGGTCATATGACATCGGTTACGGTGGATTGGATCACGTATTGGCTTCAAATGAAGACGTTAACGTAATGGTATTTGATACAGAAGTTTACTCAAATACTGGTGGACAATCTTCTAAAGCTACTCCAACAGCTGCTGTAGCTAAATTTGCTGCATCAGGTAAGAAAGTTAAGAAGAAAGATCTTGGCTTAATGGCTACAAACTACGGATACGTATATGTAGCACAGGTTGCTATGGGAGCTAACAAAAATCAATTCATGAAAGCATTGATTGAAGCAGAAAGCTACCAAGGACCATCACTAATCATCGCTTACGCTCCATGTATCAACCACGGACTTAAAGATGGTATGGGTAAAACTCAACATAGAGAAAAACAAGCTGTAGATGCTGGATACTGGCATTTATACAGATACAATCCATTGCTTAAAGCAGAAGGCAAGAACCCATTTGTTATGGATTCTAAAGAGCCAAGCGCAAGCTTCCAAGAATTCTTACAAGGAGAAGTTCGTTACACTTCACTTGCTAAGACATTCCCAGAGATTGCAGAGCAATTGTTTGAAAAAGCAGAAGAAGACGCTAAAGATCGTTATGAGTCTTACAAGCGTATGGCAGAGATGCAGTACTAATATACTGAAATCTCAAGACCACTCACCTAGTGAGTGGTCTTTTTTTATTGTATTAAATTAATGCCATTCTGACGGCTAAAGTCAATAACCTTAGTAGCGTATAGTGTAAAAGATATTTATAGCATTCCTTCGTTGTGTTATAATTTAATATAGAGATAAAATAGCTAGGAGTGAGGTATATGTCACATGAATGTTTTGAAGATAGACTATACGATATAATAGATGGAAATTATATTTATATAAATGAAAAAATGTCAAAACACACATATTTTAAAATAGGTGGAGCAGCTGATTTTATGATAGAACCTAGAACAGAAGAAGAACTCAGTAAACTCATAAAATTACTAAATGAATTTAATAAAGATTACTTTGTACTCGGAAATGGGACAAACCTTTTAGTATCAGACAAGGGTATAAGAGACGTAGTCATAAAAATTGGAGATGCATTTGAACACATAGATATTGACGGAGAAAATATAATAGCTGGTGCAGGATGCTCACTAAGCGAAGTAGCTCAAAGTGCACTTGCAAATGAACTTACAGGATTTGAATTTGCAAGTGGGATACCAGGTGCAGTCGGTGGAGCACTTACAATGAACGCGGGAGCTTATGGCGGGGAAATGAAAGACATAGTTAAGAGCGTTAGATGCATTAATTCAGAAGGTGAAATTAGGGTATATGATAATGAAGAAATGCTATTTGCTTATAGAAATAGTCGGATACAAAAACAGCACCTCATAGCGCTAGGAGCTATATTTAAACTTGAAAAAGGCGATAGAGACATCATAGCATCTAGAATGCAAGAATTGAATGAAAAGAGGAGACAAAAACAACCACTAGACATGCCTAGTGCTGGAAGTACATTCAAAAGACCAGATGGAGATTATGCATCTAGACTTATAGAAGTAAGCGGACTGAAAGGTGTTAGTTTTAGAGGAGCACAGGTATCAGCTAAACACAGTGGATTTGTAGTGAATAAAAACAACGCTACTTGTTCAGAAGTAGTACAACTTATAGAATTTATTCAAAAAGTAGTCAAAGACCAGACAGGATATGACTTAGAACCAGAAGTTAAAGTCATAGGAGAAAAATAAGAAAGGTGGAGCAAAATGGAATTTGTCATAGTAACAGGACTATCAGGAGCAGGAAGAAGTCAAACTGTAAAGGTATTAGAAGATAGTGGATATTATAGTATAGACAATTTACCACCGTCATTATTGCCTCAATTTGCTGATTTAATAATACAGTCAAAAGGAGATATTGATAAAGTTGCTTTTGCGATAGACATAAGAGGTGGAGAATTCTTTGATGACTTATTTGACAACTTAGACGAGATAAAGAGAAAAGGACATAGTTACAAAATACTATTTCTAGACGCATCGGATCAAGTCATAGTCAAAAGATACAAAGAGCAGAGACGTCCTCATCCTCTATGTGAAGGCGGTAGAGTTATAAACGGTATAGAGATGGAGAGAGTAAAACTAAGCTATATCAAAACCAGAGCTGATCATATAATAGATACGAGCAATTATACACTAAGCATGCTAAAAGAAACTATAAGGGATATAGTTACAGGAGAAGGTGAAAAGCAGAGAATAAACATATCAGTGCTTTCATTTGGATTCAAGCACGGGATACCATTAGATGCTGACTTGGTTTTTGATGTCAGATTTTTACCAAATCCATACTATATAGAAGAACTCAAGCCACTTAGTGGAAACGATCAAGAAATAAGAGACTATGTCATGCAGTGGGAAGAAGCAAAAGTATTAAAAAAAATGTTATCAGAAATGATAAGCTTCTTGATACCTCAATACGAAAAAGAGGGAAAGGTACAACTTATAGTAGCTATAGGATGTACTGGCGGAAGACATAGATCAGTTACAATTGCAAATGAATTGTACGATACACTAAAATCAGAACAATACAGAGTAGTTATAAACCATAGAGATTGTTATAGAAAATAGGAGAAGATATGGCTAAAAAGACCGTAGATGTAGAGCAGAATATAGTCATAATCGGTGGTGGAACAGGACTTTCAGTAGTTCTTAGAGGACTAAAGAACATTACACCGAATATAACAGCTATAGTGACTATGGCTGATGATGGCGGTGGGTCAGGCAAATTAAGAGAAGACCTTGGCATGCTACCACCAGGGGATATTAGAAGCTGTATACTATCACTTGCTAACACCGAACCGATTATGGAAAAACTATTACAGTATAGATTTGGAGAAGGAGAACTTAAGGGGCAGAGTTTTGGAAACTTATTTTTAGCAGCAATGAATGGAATATGTGGCAACTTCGAAAATGCAGTAAAAGAAATGGCCAATGTACTAGCAGTCACAGGACAAGTATTGCCTATGACCATTGAAACTGTCGATTTGAGCGCAAAGCTGAAAAATGGTATGATAGTCAATGGAGAATCTAAGATACCACATGGAGCTATGGTTTTTGATAGCGAGATAGAAGAAATATTTTTGCAACCCACACAGGTAAAACCATTAAGCGAATCATTAGATGCTATAAAAAATGCAGACATAGTAATATTAGGTCCAGGTAGTTTGTACACGAGTGTGATACCTAATTTACTGGTAGAAGGCATAAAAGAAGCCATAATAGATTCTAAAGCGAAATGTATATATCTTCCAAATGTCATGACTCAGCCTGGAGAAACTACGGGTTATGATGTAGTAGACCATATCAAGGCTATAGAGAGACATACTGGATTAGAATTAATTGATGAAATCATAGTAAATAGTGAATTGATACCAGACGATGTATTGGAACAATATATATTAGAAGGAGCAAATCAGGTATTACTAGATGAAAAACAAAAACAATCATTGAAGCAATGCAATATAGAGATAATCGAAGCGGAATTCATAGAAGTAAACAAAGGATACATTCGACACGATGCACTTAAACTTAGCGAGATTATAAAGAAAAGAATATAAATTGGCAATAGCCAATAAGCCCCTATTAGATTATAATATTAAATAGGGATTAAAAAGGTTTCTTGGAGTGATTATATGAAGACAGAAGTGAGCGCGGGAGGCGTTGTAGTTTTTGGAAATACAATATTACTTTTGAAAAAATACAATGGAGATTGGGTTCTCCCTAAAGGCAGAGTAGAGATTGGTGAAGAACTTTTTGAGACTGCACTCAGAGAGGTTTACGAAGAAACCAAAGTGAAAGCAGAACTAGTTGAATACCTAGGTAAAGTTCACTATCAATTCAAAAATGGACGAGATATAGATAGTGAGATAATATATAAAACGGTGCATTGGTATTTGATGCATGCTAAAAACATGCAATGTGCACCTTTGAACAAAGAGGGATTCGTAGAGGCAAAATTCATTCATATGGACAAAGTTCTCAGAAAAATGAAATATACGGATGAAAGAAAAATTATAAAACGAGCATTGAAAAAGATAAAAGAGGAGTAGACTATGTCATTTTCATTTAAAACAAAAAATAGTTTGGCGAGATTAGAATTCGAAGACGAAATAACTAGAAGAACTGAATTAGCAGCATTTGTTAGAATGAACGCTACAGTAAAACTTGTTGGATTAAATAAACTAAAACTAAAATTTGCTACAGAAAATGCAGCTATAGCTAGAAGAATATTTTCAATATTGAAAAATCTATACAGAATACATACCGAGGTTGTTGTGCGCAAAAATAGGCAACTGAAGAAAAAGAATTTATACGTAGTTAGAGTAGAGGATTCTGACGTTGCGATTCAGATATTGAAAGACTCGGGTATGATATTTGAATTAGCGGATGTATTTAACATGGACTATGTAGTTCCAGAAGAACTTATAGATAATACAGAACTTATGCGTGCCTATATTCGAGGTTCATTTTTGGGTGGAGGATCTATAAATGATCCAGAAAAAAACTACCACTTAGAATTCGTATCTCACAACCACATTCACGCTAGAGATTTATCTGAAATCATAAACTCATTTGATCTAAACTCTAAGATAGTAAAGCGAAAGGAAAACTATATCGTATATCTCAAAGAGTCAGAGCAAATTGTTGATCTATTGAATATAATGGGTGCACACAACGCACTATTAGAAGTAGAAAACATAAGAGTTATGAAAGGCATGAGAAACAACATAAATAGAATAGTAAATTGTGAGACAGCAAATCTATCCAAAACGATAGATGCAGCTATCAGACAATGTGAAAATATACAAATAATAGAGAGCATGATAGGTATAGAGAAATTACCGCCAAACCTTAGAGAAGTGGCGAGGCTTAGAATAGAAAACCAAGAAGCATCGCTCAAAGAACTTGGAGAAATGCTGACTATACCACTTGGTAAATCTGGCGTAAATCACAGACTTAGAAAAATTGACAAAATTGCTGATGAACTGAGAGGTAAATCGTGATTAAAAATTAGAGATTATAGAGGAAACTAAGTAAAGTGAACATAAGTCAAACAACGAGATGTAGAAAAAAAATGATTGAACATACGATATAATGTTTGGATAATCAAATGAAATGCCAGCTAATGGTTTCGGTATGTAAAATATGTCTTAAAATTTTGTCAAATATGTATTATACTGAAATTGGGGATATTTAAAAAAGGTGGAATCGTATGGAACTGATCAAGGTAGCAAGCCTAAAAGAGGGGATGGTTGTTTCCAAAACCATATTTAGAGTAGATGGATCAGTTGTCTTGGGCAAGGGAACAGAGCTTAAAAAGACATTTATTCATAAACTCGAAAAATTAGGTATTGATGAAATATATATAGAATCACAATTAACGGAATCTATAGAACCTAAAGAAATGATTTTGGAAGAAACCAGAAATCAAGTGAATAAGGCAATGCACGATGCCATGTCCAATTTAGCGTTATCTGACGAAATGGACTTAGTTTTGCTGAGAGCATTGATGGATGATATAATAGAAGACCTAGTAGATCAAGATAAACTATTAGAGCGATTTATAGATGTGAAAGCTGCCGATGACTACACAACAGCGCATTGCATAAATGTTTCTATCTGGTCTATAGTGATAGGTATGAGTCTCGGGTATGGAGCAGAACAACTCAAAATACTAGGAATGGGTGCGCTTTTGCACGATGTAGGAAAAGCTAGAGTAGATGAAAACATACTAAACAAACCTACTAAGCTCACAAAAGAAGAATTTGAAGCAATGAAAAATCACACTATAAAAGGTTACGAAGTACTCAAGAGAATACCTGGTTTAGAACCTGAGATAGCAAATATAGCGCTTTTTCACCATGAAAGAGTAGATGGAACTGGCTATCCTTACGAAACAAGGGGAGATGCTATCCCGGAGCTCGCGAAAATAGTTTCGGTTGCAGATGTATTTGACGCACTTACATCTGATCGAGTATACCGAAAAAAAATGGAAACATATATGGTTGCAGACTATTTACACTCAATGAAGGGCATACAATTCGAAGAGCGCATAGTAAATGCATTTTGTTCGAATTTAGCACTCTATCCATCTGGTAAACGCATCAAATTAACCGATGGGAGAAGAGGATATGTAATCATAAGTGATAGAAGAGATCTGGCAAAACCTATGGTTTTAGTAACACATGGCAAAAGCTTACGAAGAGAAGTCAGCCCATATTTACTAAGACTAATAGATTATGAAGATCTTTATATTGAAGATGTATACTAAAAGATGCCTGTTTGAGCATCTTTTTTTAGAATTAATAGAATTGTTTCAAATTGAAATGGAGGAAAAACAATGAGTGATTTTGTACACTTGCATGTACATACGGAATATAGTTTGCTAGACGGCTCAGCTAAAGTTTCTAAAATCATAGAAAAAACAAAAGAACTGGGAATGAAAGCACTAGCTATAACAGACCACGGAGTAATGTATGGAATAGTTAATTTCTATAAAGAAGCAAAGAAACAAGGTATAAAACCAATACTAGGTTGTGAAATATACGTAGTAGATGGTGATAACACATCAAAAGTTAGAAAACCACTATACCATCTAGTACTACTTGCAGAAAATGAAATTGGCTATCAAAACCTAATGAAAATAGTATCTGAGAGTCATGTAAATGGATTTTATTACAAACCTAGAGTCAATCATGAATATATAGCAAAGTACAGTGAAGGAATAATAGCACTTAGCGCATGTCTCGGTGGAGAAGTACAGACATACCTTAATCAAGGACAATACGAAAAAGCAAAAAAATCAGCGCTTAGATACAAGGAAATATTTGGACAAGACAATTTTTATCTAGAACTTCAAGACCACGGAATGCTAGAGCAAAAAGAAGTAAACAACAAACTCATTGAACTAAGTGAAGAAGTAGATATAGAACTTGTAGCTACTAACGATGTGCATTACATAGAAAAGACAGATGCAAAAGTTCACGATGCACTACTTTGCATTCAAACTGGAAAAATAATAAAAGACGAAGAGAGAATGAAATTTCCAAGTGATGAATTCTACCTCAAATCACCAAATGAAATGAAATCTCTATTTCCACATCAGCTAAAAGCACTGCAAAACACAGTAGATATAGCTGATAGATGTGAAGTAGAGCTAGACTTTGATACTCTTCACTTACCTCACTTCGAAGTACCAGAAGGATATACAAACCAGGAATACCTAAGAGAACTTTGTAGAAGAGGTTTAGAAGAGCGATATGAGAATATAACAGACGAAATAAAAGAACGACTAGAATTTGAATTGACTACCATAGAAAAAATGGGCTATGTAGATTATTTTCTCATAGTGTGGGATTTCATAAAATACGCAAAAGACAGAGACATAATAGTAGGTCCTGGTAGGGGAAGTGCTGCGGGAAGCATAGTATCATATGCACTAGACATAACAGAAATAGACCCACTCGAATACAACCTTCTGTTTGAAAGATTTCTAAATCCAGAGAGAGTGTCAATGCCAGATATCGATATAGACATACAAGATAGTGGTAGACAAAATGTAATAGACTATGTAACAGAAAAATACGGAACAGATAAGGTAGTACAGATAGTAACATTTGGAACGATGGCCGCAAGAGGAGCGATAAGAGACGTTGGGCGAGTTCTTGACTTGTCATATGGAGAAGTAGACTTCGTTGCAAAGCAGATACCTATGGAGCTCGGAATGACCATATCAAAAGCACTAGATGTGAGCAAAGAACTAGCAGCTTCTTATGAAAACGACGAGAGAATAAGAGAACTCATAGATTTAGCTAAAGCTGTGGAAGGCCTTCCACGTCATACATCAACACATGCTGCTGGTGTAGTTATATCTCAAGAAGCAATAGACAAATACGTACCATTATCTAGAAATGGAGACGTAATAACCACTCAATACAATATGACAGAGATAGAAGAACTCGGTCTTTTGAAAATGGACTTTTTGGGACTTCGAAATCTAACTGTCATACAAAATGCAGCGAAAATGGTTGAAAAACAGCAGAATAAGAAAGTAAGTTTTGATGACTGTAAATACGATGACCCAGAAGTATACAAGCTATTTGCGCAGGGAAAAACACTAGGAGTTTTCCAGTTTGAAAGCGCGGGCATGAGGGTATTTATAAAGGAGTTAGAGCCTAAAGGTTTTGAAGATATCATAGCCGCTAATGCACTTTATAGACCAGGACCTATGAATCAAATACCAAATTTCATCCAAAACAAAATGGACCCAGAGCAGATAGAATATCTACATCCCAAGCTCAAACCTATACTAGGAGTAACATATGGATGTATGATATATCAAGAGCAGGTTATGCAAGTAGTTCGAGATATTGGCGGGTTTTCAATGGCCCGATCAGACTTAGTTCGAAGAGCTATGGGAAAGAAAAAAATGAAGGTCATGGAAGAAGAGCGAAAGTACTTCATACACGGAAAGCCAGATGAAACGCCACCTATCAGAGGAGCTATAGAAAATGGCATACCCGAAAATGCTGCAAACAAAATTTACGATCAGATGATAGACTTTGCCAAATACGCATTTAACAAATCACACTCGGCGGCATATGCTATGGTAGCATATCAGACAGCGTGGCTTAAATGCTATTATCCAGTGGAATTCATGGCATCACTTCTAAGTTCTGTTATGGGCAATACTAGCTCCGTTTCACTCTACATTCAAGAGTGTAAGAAAATGGACATAGAGGTATTACCTCCAAATGTAAATACGAGTTTTGACGGATTTACTGTAGATGAAGGCAGGATAAGATTTGGGCTCTCTGCAATCAAAAATGTTGGCAAGAATGCTATAGCCGATATAGTGAAAGCTAGAGAAACAAAAGGACAATTCGTAGACATAGTGGATTTCATAGAAAAGGTAGATACTACAGCAGTCAACAAAAGAGCTGTAGAGAGTCTTATAAGATGTGGAGCTTTAGATGGACTTAAGTACAACAGAGCTCAGATGATGTCTGCCTATGAAAAAATTATGAATAGTCTATCGAATACTAAAAAGCGAAATGTGGCAGGGCAATTTTCTATGTTTGAAACCACAGAAGTAGATACATTCCAGATTCCTCGCTTGGTAGAATTCGACGAACAAAGCTTATTAAATATGGAAAAGGAGGTTCTCGGTATATTTATAAGTGGTCATCCGCTTAGCAGATACGAAGCTACTATGGAAAAAGTAGCGAGCATACAGATAGCAGAGATAGCAGAAGCATTAGAAGAAGAACAGTCTAGCGCATGGGATGGTAGAAAAGTAGTATTAGCAGGTATAGTGACTTCTAAAAAACAAAAAATCACCAAAAACAACAACATGATGGCATTTGTAAGCCTCGAAGATTTGACCGGATATATAGAGTGCATTGTATTTCCTAAAATATACAGCAAATACCAACAATACACAGAAGAGGATCAATTGGTGATAGTATCAGGTAGGCTAAATATACACGAAGAAGATGAGGCAAAACTCATTTGTGACAAGATAGCGCCACTTGAATCAGTTAACGATACAGAGCAAAAACTCTATGTAAAAATATCACCTATAGAACAAGACAAGAGAGTCATGCTACTAAAAGAGACTCTTAAAAGGCATAGAGGAAATTCACCTGTATACATTTATTTCGAAAAACTAAAGCGTGTGGTGAAAACTGATAGCGAGTTTTTTGTTGATTTAGAAGACGAAAACTTGATTATAGAACTAAAAAATTTATTGGGAACAGAAAATGTAAAATTTAGCTAATTGGAGTAATCTGTCAAAACAAGAGGAAGGTATCGGTTTCCTTATAAAATAGAGCTTTATGTATACAAATTAATTGATAAATACTGCTTTATTAAGAGCCTTTCTTTTGATATAATTAGACTTGATTGTTCAATGATAAGGGAAAAATCATGTGTACATCCATAGTGGAAAAGTGTTATGCGCTTGGCTAAAAATTAACAATCTCGAGTTAAAAGGAGGAAGTACAAATGAAAACAATAGGAGTATTAACGAGTGGAGGAGATGCTCCAGGCATGAATGCAGCCATAAGAGCCGTAGTAAGAACGGCCCTATACAACGGAGTTCGCGTAATGGGAATCGAAAATGGTTACAACGGCCTGATTAATGGAAATATAAGAGAAATGGATTCAAGATCTGTATCAGATATAATTCAAAAAGGTGGTACAGTACTTAAAACAGCGAGATGTTTAGAGATGAAGACTGAAGATGGTCAGAAAAAAGCTGTAAACATGCTCAATATATTTGGGATAGAAGGATTGGTTGTCATCGGTGGAGATGGATCATTCAATGGAGCTAGAGTATTAAGTGATCTTGGAATCAAAACAGTTGGTATACCAGGAACTATAGACAACGACCTTGCATACACTGAAAAAACTATAGGATTTGATACAGCGCTTAACACTGTATTGGATTTGATAACAAAACTTAGAGATACGTCTAGTTCACATGGACGTACAAATATCATAGAGGTTATGGGACGTCACTGTGGAGACCTTGCTTTATTTTCGGGCTTGGCAGGTGGAGCAGAGAGCGTACTTATTCCAGAACATGGTTTTGATGTAGATACACTATGTCAGGGCTTGATAAAAGGTAGAAATAGTGGGAAATTGCATAATATCATTATGCTAGCTGAAGGCGTTAGTCAAAATGCCTTAGACTTAGGAAAAGAACTAGAAGAAAAGACAGGATTAGAGACTAGAGTAACAGTTTTAGGCCACGTCCAAAGAGGTGGAGCACCTACAGCTTACGATAGAATTTTGGCTAGTAGAATGGGAGAAAAAGCAGTAAAACTCCTATTAGAAGGCGAGTCAGCACGTGCTATCGGCGTTCAAGGGATTGAAATCACAGATATGGAAATCCACGAAGCATTAGCAGTAGAGAGAAGACCTAGAGCAGATATTTATGAGCTTGCTAAAATATTGTCTATATAGGAGTGAATAATTCATGAAAAAAACCAAAATAGTTTGTACGATTGGACCGGCAACGGAACAAGAAGATATTCTTAAATCGTTAATTCAAGAGGGGATGAATGTAGCGAGAATCAACTTTTCGCATGGAACACATGAAGAGCATAAGCAGAAAATTGATTTGATAAAAGCAGTACGTGACGATTTGAACGAACCGGTAGCAATCATGTTAGATACAAAGGGACCGGAAATTCGAACGTTAAACTTTGAAGAAGGTCAAGTAACACTTGAAGCAGGGCAGAAGTATACTATCACTACTAGAGATATACTTGGAAACAAAGAAATCTGCGGTATAACATACAAAAACTTGCCACAAGATGTTCAAATCGGGGATAGAATATTAATAGACGACGGGCTAATAGGTTTAAAGGTTGAAGAAATACTCAATGAAACGGATATACTATGTATAGTAGAAAATCCAGGTGTAGTAAAAGACAAAAAAGGAGTTAACGTACCTAGCGTACAGATTAACTTGCCAGCACTTACATCAAAAGATATAGGGGATATCAAATTTGGTATAGAAAACGGCATAGATTTCATAGCGGCATCATTTATCAGAAAACCAACAGATGTGATTGAAATTCGTCGAGTATTAGAAGAAAACGATGCAAGCGACATTCACATCATATCGAAAATAGAAAACCACGAAGGCGTGGAAAACATAGACGATATCATAGAATTATCTGATGGAATCATGGTAGCTCGTGGAGATTTAGGAGTTGAGATTCCAGCAGAAGATGTACCATTGGTACAGAAAATGATTATCCAAAAATGTAACAAAGCAGGAAAACCTGTTATAACAGCTACTCAAATGCTAGATTCTATGATAAAGAATCCAAGACCAACTAGAGCGGAAGTTACAGACGTAGCCAATGCCATACTAGATGGAACAGATGCTATCATGCTATCAGGAGAAACTGCAATTGGTAAATATCCAAAAGGCGCAGTTGAAACTATGGCAAGAATAGCACTGAAAATTGAAGGTTCTGAGTCATATAAAAACATGCTGAGAAACGTTCGATCTAGCAATGTAGCGATAACAAATGCTATAAGTCATGCAACAGGAACTATAGCAAAAGATTTGGGCGTAAATGCTATTCTTACAGCAACATCATCGGGTTATACAGCGAGATCGGTATCAAAGTATAGACCAGATGCTTGGATCATAGCAGCAACACCATCTAAAGAAGTAATGAGAAAATTAGCGCTTGTATGGGGAGTATACAGTGTAGAGACTGAAAAAATGACATCTACAGATGATGCCATAGAAGGTTCAGTGCAAAGTGCAGTTAGAGCGGGATATATCCACCAAGGTGAGATAATAGTAATCACAGCTGGTATTCCAGTAGGGGTAGTTGGTGGAACAAACATGATAAAAGTACACGTAGTTGGAGATATCATACTAAAAGGTACTGGACTTGGACGAAAGCCAGCCGTTGGAAAAGTATGTATAGCGACTACAGCAGAAGAAGCAAAAGCTAAGTTTGAAGATGGAGACATACTAGTAGCTAGAGATACAGACAAAGAACTAGTACCATATATGCAAAAAGCAGCTGCTATACTTACAGAACGTGGTGGACTTACATCACATGCAGCAGTAGTCGGTATCACGATAGGTATACCAGTTATAGTTGGAGTCAAAGACGTGACCAAAGAACTATCTGATGGAGATATCATAACAGTAGATACTGAAAGAGGTCTCATATTCAAAGGAAAAGCAAATATTTTATAGAATATATACAAAAGAGGGTAGAATCATACTGAATGGTTCTACCTTCTTTTTGTATTAACACTATAAAAAATTCGTTTTTTTGATATAATATAATAAAATAAAGACTTAAAGCAGGGCAAGGGAGAGAGATTATGAGATTAGTACCGATAAATAGTATCAAGCCAGAGAGTGAATTAGCCAAAACCATATACAATGCCCGAGGAAGTGTACTTTTGAAAAAAGGTGTCAAATTGACAGAGAGTATACTAAAGAAAATATATGAAAACGGCATACATATGATTTATATAAATGATGAGTACAGCCAAGGAGAAATAGAAGACATCATAAAACCAGAACTCAGACAAAAAGCCATAAGCGCTATCAGAGAGACATACGAAAAATCCATAGTAGCCATACAATCAGAACTGCAAAGTGCAAAAGGCATAAAACAAAAAAACGTAGCTAAAAGAAATGAAAACTATATACAGGATATGAACAAACTAGCTTCGCAATTAGTAGAAGAGATACTATCTAAGACATCGACACTCATAAACCTAGTAGACATAAAAACTATGGATAGCTATACCTACGAGCACAGCCTAAATGTAGCAGTATTGTCTCTAGTACTAGGGGTTCAGCTAAAATTAAACAAAAAAGACCTAGAAGACCTATGTGTAGGAGCTATACTTCACGACATTGGAAAAGTAATAATAGATCCAGAAGTATTTACAAAAATGAACCTTTCAGAAGAAGAAGAAAAACTGTATGAGACTCATGCAGAGGTTGGATATAACTACCTAAAAGAATACTATAACTTAAGCGGTAGAGCTAGAATCATAGCACTTCAGCACCATGAAAGATGGGATGGACTTGGTTATCCTAGACACACAAAAGAAGAAAATATACACAAATTTGCAAGGATAGTAGCCATAACGAACACATACGATAGACTGACATCAAACCCATATCAGGAAGATTTAGTTCCTCCAAATGAAGCCATAGAATACATCATGGCATGTGGCGGACAGCTATTTGATTTTGAGTATGCAAACTATTTTGTGAGAAACATAAACCCATATCCTGAGGGCACACTAGTCAAACTTTCGAATGGAGCGAGTGCAGTTGTAAGAGCTTCTCACCTAAACTATCCTCTCAGACCAATAGTGAAAACACTCAACATAGAAGGTCAGACAGAGAGAGAAATAGATTTATTGAAAGTACACGATTTGACCATAGAAAAAATACTATACGAGGTAAATTAAATGACAGTAGACATAAAAATAAAAACAAGATACAACGAGACAGATCAGATGGGAGTCATATATCATGCAAACTACTTCAACTGGTTCACACTAGGTAGAGATGCGATATTTGACCACATAGAAGTAGACTATAGATCACTTGAAAAAGACGGTATATACCTCCCAGTAGCAGAAGTAAACTGCAAATACATCAAAAGCGCGTATTACAACGATGAATTGACAATAAGAACGAGCGTGCGCAGCTTCAAAGGAGTAAAACTCATACTAGATTATGAGATACTCAGAGACGATGAATGCATAGCAAAAGGATACACCGTGCATGGATTTGTAGACAGAGACATGAAACCAGTGAAGCTTAGAAGGACACATAGAGAGTGGGATGAAAAACTTAGAGCGGCAAGCGAAAATTAAAATTATGAATTGATGTACTTAGAAATCCAAAATCTGATTTTTTTGTGTCCAATAATGCTTTTTATTCCAATATTCATGCTGTTTGTGGAATTCGTATTGTTGTTAAGTTTTGTTGATGGTATAATGACAGTGAATTTTTTAATATTGGAGAGAGTGGTGATTTGCATGAAATTTAAGGCTTTGGCTATGGTCTGTGCAGCTGGAGTAGCGATTATTGCTGGAAGAGGTGCTCTAGCTAATGGTGATATTGGTCATAGCATCAACAATAACATCACCCAGCAGATGGGATATGAACAGCTTTTAGAAGGTGAAGACATTTCGAAGTACATAGAAAAATGTGGTGGAATAGATAAAATCGATGACATGAAATCAAAAGCTAAATCAGAATATCTAAAATTTAATTCTAACACAAGCAATTCTAGCAAAAATGATTCTAAGCAGGATGAAAAACTTGCTGATATAGCCCAAAAATACGGCTTGGAAAAACAAGAAAAAAGAGTCGATTGTCAAGATAGCTACATGGTCATACGAGATATAGAATCAAATCATATATCAAATATATGGGCTATTTACAATCTAAATGATGAGAAAACAATCTCTATATCATGGGCTAGCATAGATAGTGACGAACAAGACGACATATGGAGAGTGAAGCTATACGAACTGAACGAATCAAAAGGTGAATATGAAAAAAGTCCTGTAATACTCGAATACGAAACAGCTAAAATAATACTTAGAGCTATTCAAAGAGTACTGATACTTTAGAATAAAAAAAGCCACTGCTTTTAGGCAGTGGCTTTAAAACGTCTATTCGGCTGTATTTATCATTTCATTTCTATTGAATATCTTTATAGTTTGAGAACCCTTTCGAAGATCAACTGTATTGACCTCTGGCATACTTAGTAGGGTAAAACCTATAGCATCCACTTGCCAAGGAGACAAACTAGACTGTTCGCTAATATTAAATGATAGCGTACCATCTAACAACACGACACCATTGTAAGTGAAATCAGTTTCCAATACATTCATGAGCCTATTGTCAATAGGTTGCTTTAGATTATCGACAAGAGCCTTTACCTTCTCTTCTAAAATAGCATTAGGAGCTATAGAAACAGGTACATCTACTAGATAATCTCTGCCAGAGCCCTTCAACAAATGATATGACACATTTCGCTTTTGTCTAACAAAAGGTTCTCTTATAGATTGACCAGAGAAGAAAGTACCCTTCTTGTTGAAATCAACCAAGAACTGTATAGGTTCATCGTAATAAAGAGCAAAAGTATTTAGTATAGATCTCATCATAGATGGTGCAGAAGATGCATTATACAATGGATCGCTACTCTTCAAATCTAGATATAAAGTATCCTTTTTTACTACTCCATAATTGAACTCACCTAATACTTGAATAGGAGCAAGACCTTTGAAACCATTTATAGGCTTTTGAAGGAACTTCATCCTATCAGTCAAGCTATCTAAAAGTTCAGTAGATTGAAGAGAAATAGGAACGCTATAGCTATATGAAGCATCTGGTACATATACAGTCATGTACTTCTCTATAGACTCAGCAGTCTTAGATGGTATATACGTATACGGAGAATCATGAGAAAACTCAAACTTTAGTGGCTGTATACTTTCATCAAAATTGCTAGAAAGTCTTAACTTGTAATTAGAAACAGTAGAACTAGAAAAATCATAATTGACTGGAATCTCATAGCGCTTTTCCTTGTCGAAAGTATATTCATAAGGACGAGATTCATCTTCTACTGGGACAACTTCTTCTGTAAATATAGAAGTCTCTCCATCTAATAACTCTAGTGTAAACAAATTGTCGACGCTAGATACGAAATAAGTAATAGATGGTGGATTTTCAAAGAACACTGACAAACTACCTGAAAAATTCTCAGTGTCTGAATCAGTAGAAATCCTAACAGCACTGATATCATCCGTTGTCTCGAAATTTTCTGATGTCAGAGCTAGTGGTGCATATGTAACATTGATTCCAAATGCAGCAAAGCATAATACGAAAATAAGTAATAAATTTGTAAGTGTACGCATAGAGTAGCCTCCTTAAATTATTCCTATTATTATTGTAACCCAAAATTGAGAAGATTTAAACAATTTTAGTGCGAAAATACAGGAGTTTTCAAGAGCGCAATAAATGTGTATAATAAGATGAGGTAATGAGAGGAGAATTATATGAAACGACCGGTAAATAAACAAGAAATATATACATTGGACATAGTTGATTTAAGTCACCAAGCTACAGGGGTAGCAAAAAAGGATAATTATACCATATTCGTAGAAGGAGCTATACCTGGAGATAGAGTAGAGGCCAAAATCATAAAGGCAAAGAAAAACTATGCTGTGGCTAGATGCATGAAAATCGTAGAGCCATCTAAGCATAGAAGAGAGCCTATCTGTCCTATAGCAAACATATGCGGTGGATGTCAGATAATGAACATAGACTATGCAGAGCAGCTAAGACTCAAAAAAGAGAGAGTAAAACAAGAGCTCAGAAGAAACAACCTAGAGCATATCGAAGTATTAGACACTCTAGGAATGGCAGAACCATACTACTATAGAAACAAAGCACAGTTCCCAGTCGGAGAGAGAAAAGGAAAACTAGAGATAGGATTCTACAAACCACAGAGCCATGACATAGTAGATACAAAACACTGCTATATACAGCATGAAATAAACGACAAGATAATAGATATCATCAGATTCTTCATGGAAATGTATCAAATACCAGCATACGACGAAGTACATCAAAGAGGTCTAGTGAGACATATAATCACCAAGACATCTTTTAAAACAAGAGATGTGATGCTGATACTAGTAATAAATGGTAGTGAACTACCACATAGCGAAGAACTGATAGATCTACTAACTCAGAGAGTAGAGCAGATAAAAAGCATACAGATAAATATAAACGAGAAAAACACCAACGTCATATTGGGAAACAAAACAGTCAAGATATACGGCGAAGACCAACTAATAGACTACATCGGAGATCTATCATTTGTCATATCGCCAGAATCATTCTTCCAAGTAAACCCACTACAGACAGAAGTGCTATACCAAAAAGCACTAGAAAAAGCAGGGCTAACTGGAGAAGAAACAGTATACGACCTCTACTGCGGTATAGGAAGTATATCACTATTTCTCGCACAAAAAGCCAAAAAAGTATACGGCATAGAAGTAGTAAAACAAGCCATAGAAAACGCTAGAGAAAACGCTAGACGAAACGGCATAGAAAACGCAGAATTCTATCTAGGGACAGCGGAAGAGGTATTCCCTAAACTCTACAAAGAAGGCAAAAAAGCAGACGTAGTAGTAGTAGACCCACCTAGAAAAGGCTGTGACGAAGCAGTACTAGACACCATAGTAGAAATGAACCCAGAAAAAGTGGTTTACGTCTCTTGTAACCCAGCTTCACTCGCTAGAGATATAGCGTATTTGATGGAGAAGGGTTATGTGGCTGAGGAGATTCAGCCGGTGGATATGTTTCCGCATTCGCTTCATGTCGAGACGGTGGTAAAGTTGCAAAGAAAAAATCACTAGAATAGCTATATTTCAGAGAACTTTATGAGAGAGTGAAAGAGATAGGATTTGATAATAAAATCAGATGCATATCTCTTTTGTTTTTGCAAAAAAACATCAAATCGAGGAGCGATTAAGATGATGGATAAACACAGTTATGAAATATTGAACAAGAGCAAATATGCTAGAAAGAATCCATCATTATGCAGAATTAGTTATTTCGTTAGAAGAACGAGAAGGGCAATTTTTTAAGGGAATAATGAACAGTTCGCAATCATCTATGTAAGCAGCATAAAGTTTTGAGATGGGTTATGTTATAATGAGAATATAGGTGGTGATTAAAATGAATATAAAACATGTTCTCACATTTATAACAGTAGCAGAATATTGTAATTTTACTAAAGCTGCTGAGAAGTTAAACTATGCTCAATCAACGATTTCTTTTCATATAAAAAGTTTAGAGGATGAATTAGGCGTCAAACTTTTTCATAGAAAGCCATCTGGTCTGACTCTTACAGATAAAGGAATGAGCATGATCAGTACTTTTTCTGGTATAAAGGATTATTACTATGAATTACTTGATATAGCAGGTAAAGAAAAATGCTACACTGGACCTATAAAAATTGGAACATCGGAATCATTTTTATTGTATAAATTAAGTGATGTTATAAAGAAATATGGAGCGATACACCCTAACATTAGTCTTCAAATATCCAATAAATCTGAATCAGAATATGAAAAATTACTGATAGAGAATGAAATAGATTTAGCAGTTTTTACAAAAAAAATCGAATCAAATCCTAATATAGAATGCCAATCATTAGGGTGTAGCCCAATGTATTTAATATATCCACCTAATTATGAGTTTGTATCACTAGAGAAGCTATCTAATGACTTAACAGCTTGCATAACTGAAAACGGATGTATTTATCAAACTGTTATGAGAGAATTTCATAATGATAACCACGTTTCCATAGAATCTTCTATGGAAACGTGGTCAATTGAAGTAATAAAGAAACTCATATCAAGTGGTATAGGCTATTCAATATTGCCTAAGATGTGTATTGAAAATGATATAAAACTGGGTCAGATTAATGCAATTAGCCTAAATTCTTCAAAATATGATATTGAATATATGATTGGATATAAAAAAGTAAAAGAGATGCCAAGTGCAATAAATAGATTCATTGATATGATTCTTACATCATTGTTTTAAATTTAGATTACTTTCTATGATAAACATATTCATATCCTTTTGGAAGAGGATATTCAATGCCGTGTTTAGAAGCAATCTGATATGGTAAAAATGGATTTTTTACTATTTCTCTTCCTATTGCAACTAAATCAGCCTGGTTAAGATTTACAATTGATTCAGCAAAATCTTCATTTCTTATCAAGCCGACTGCTATAACAGGTAAAGTAGAGTGTTTCTTAATCTCATTAGCATAAGATAATTGATAGCCAGGATATGTTTTAGTAGGACCTGAACTAGGAGATATACCACCTGTTGTAACGTGGATAGCATCTATATAATTTTCTATCAGTTTTATAATTTTTATTGTATCTTCAATTTTTAGACCATCTTCAACGTAATCAATTGCAGAAAGACGCAGTAAAATAGGGTAGTCTTCTGGCAATTTATCTTTAAGTGACATAAGCAATTCACTCAAGAATCGAGTGCGATTTTCTATAGAACCACCATAAGAATCTGTGCGACGATTTGTATAAGGGGATAAAAATTGATGGATTAGATATCCATGTGCACCATGAATTTCAATAGCTTCAAATCCTGCCTCGACAGCCCTTAATGATGCATCTATGAACATACTCTGTGCTTTTTTTATTTGATCAATATCCATTTCAATTGGTTTAGCAAAAGTTGAATCTTCAATTACACTTGGTGCAATTGGTGTTGCGCCTTCAATTTCACATTTTCTACCAGTATGGAATAGTTGAATCGCTGGAACTGCGCCATACTTTTTTATATTTTTTGTGATGGGCTTAAATGCTTCCATATGTTCAGCATCCCAAATACCAAGATCTTGTTCTGTTATTCTACCATTAGGTTCAATACCAGTTGCTTCAACAATAATCATACCTACACCACCTAGTGCTCTAGTTGTGTAGTGAGATAAATGTAACTCATCTGGAAAACCATCAGTCGCACAAAACATACACATAGGTGGCATAACCAACCTATTTCTCATGACAACATTTCCAATTTTAAAACTTTCTAATAACTTCATTTTAACCTCCTAATATTATATATTTAATAAGTTCTGAGCAATAGCGAAATTTCTAGTTAACTTCTATTGCTCTAGAATTAATGAAAACTGGGCCGAGTATAAATAATCCACCAATAGCGTGTCCTAAAGTAAGTGGTTCTGAGAATATAAGCAAACCGAAAATAATTGCAGATACTGGATCAATGTAACTTAAAAGCGCAGCCTGATGTAATTTTACTTTCTTTATATTTGAAAAATAGAGTAAATAGGGAATGTAGGTGTGAAAAAAAGCCACTACAACTAATAAAGAAATACTTTTTAAAGAAATTGACATTATGTTACTCCTATATATTACAAATGGAAGTAAGGTAATAGTAGACACCATCAGTTGAATCAACGTCCGTTCAAATCCAGGAATAGACTTTATGTCATTATTAATTAAGATAACACTTGCATAGAGAATTGCAGCGGCTAATGCGGATAATATGCCTTGTGCATGATTATAAATACCTAATTGAGTTGATGATGTTTGACTAACAATTACAACTAGTCCAATTGATGCCATAACAAGTGAGAATATCTTTTGAATCGTCATTGTTTCTTTTCCTAAAATTACTGAAAATACTATAACCAATATCGGGGCAGAATAATAACTTATAGTTGCATTTGTAATTGTTGTGTATTTATAAGCGTTGAAAAGGAAAACCCAGTTTAGTCCAAGTGCTATACCTGACAAGACTAATAACCATCTTGATTTTGTAGAAACTGTTTGAGCATTTGATTTGTATATAGGACGAGAAAGCAATAGTAATATTACTGCTATAAATGCTCTAAAGAATGCAATTTCTATTGATGGAAGATTTATATTTTTAATAAAAATACCTAAACTTCCCCATAATGTCATCGCAATCACTATATTGATAAATGATTTCATTGTTAACCTCCGTATTTTTTTTATTTTGGTATTGCCTAATTAAAATATAACAGGTGCTACTAGTTGGATACAAACGGAAGATCCTGTTTGTACCAATCGAATATCTTGATACTTAGTCCTAAGAGATTATCAATTGATATTTGATTTTTCATTGATTGAAAGAAAAAACAATTAATTTCAAATACCCCAAATCAAACCGCAGTCTTCGGAAGGCAAGGTTGATGAATCTGGTATAAAGAATCCTTATTCATTAACTTTTGTTTTCAAGACAGGTTTGAAAGTTGAGGAAGATTGCACAGCAAAAAAGTCCTTGGGAATACATAAAAGTGGCGATTTTGTGTATTCCTATGATAGAACCCACACATGTGGAGAGTGTGGTGAGGCTGAACCGCAACAACCGTTGATATTACTTGGGTTCAATCACTTTTGCGATTTCTATAGTTTTAGTGAAAATTGAATATAATAGATAGCAAAAGCCCTTGAAATTCATTTTTGAATTCAAGGGCTTTTCAAGTGGTTATTTTTGGTACAAAGATTGAGCTATTTATAGCAATATATAATGAACACTTGGACAGGACAAGGGTGCGTTGGTTTGAGTATCAATGAATGATACACTTTTTAACAATAAAATGATTTAATTCTTGGAAAATAAAATTCAAATAAGAAAGATAGATAAAAAGATCAAAATATGATACAATAATAGTAAGAGGAGGCGATGTTATGTCAAAGTTTATTCATAACCTTATTAAGTATATTGAGCATTATGGTATTAAGAATAGTTTCATTGTGAAACTTACAGGAATTGAAAAGAATAAATTTTCACGACTTCTTAATGGAAAACAGGATATTCAGTATGAAGATATGGAAAAAATTTCAAAATGCTTAGGAAAAGAAGCGAGTTTTTTTATGAAAGACAATCTTGAGTTGACACAATCTCAGTATAAAGAATCTACTTCAATAGCGTTTTATATGGGAGCAGTTGATGAATCAAAACAAGAATTAGCTAATCAAATATTTGATTTTTTAGAGCATA
The DNA here is from genome assembly GCA_025210965.1 of Tissierellales bacterium. Lineage (NCBI taxonomy): Bacteria > Bacillati > Bacillota > Tissierellia > Tissierellales > Tissierellales bacterium. Next base: position 18,811 of record JAOAQY010000192.1, on the reverse strand, counting down.
TTGATGCAATCTTAGGCATTCAAAAGAAAATTGATCGAGATTCATTAGAGGTTTTTGATTATGAATTTTAGTAGATTTAAGGAAATAATAATAAAAAACCGAGAATATGAATTAGGTGTTAAAAAAACAATTCAAAACTTTAATACCAAAGTTTTTCTAGATGGAGATATTCCAAAGGTTATGAGAGAAATTGGTAAAAGGTTAGATACTCTTATTGTAGAAATTCCGATGAAAGACAGCGATTTTGGGGCTTGTTATCTAGCTACTAGCTATAGTAAATATTTGCTTCTGAATTCAAATCAACCAAGAAGCAAAATGTACTTTTCATTCTGTCATGATGTATATCATATACTGAATGGAACGCCAGACTATATTAATGAGAAGCGTGAGGTTCACTTTAATCAAGAATATTTCGCTAATGAAAATGAAAGTAAAGCCAATCTATTTGCAGCTAATTTATTAATGCCTGAAGTAGAATTTGAAAAAATGTTTAATTTGTTTATTGAAGATTTTGAAAAAATTGAATATGTTATTGTAAAATTAATGAACTATTTTAATTCACCCTTTATGGCTGTTTTGATTAGGTTATTTGAACTTCAAATTTTAAAAGATTCTAGTATAGTCAAGGAATTGTTAGATTATGATTTAGAAAAAGTTGAAGCTTTATTTGATGAACTTTGGTTGGATAAAGAAATATTAGAACCTTCGCTTAAAGATGAAATGGGATATCTTGTAGAAGTATTAAAAAAAGAAGGTCAAAGACTAGTTAATGAAGATTTATTGTCTGAAGTAAATTTGAACAATATTTTACAAAGTATAGAAACATTATACGCATCTATAAGGGTATCTAAAGATGAGTAAAGTATATAAGAAAGTTCCCAATAACTTTAGTGAGATAGAACAATTCTTAATCATCGAGGCAAGTCAGATTAGAGATCAATTTTATACATCAGAAAAACACTACTTTTATGATACGTGTTCATTCATACATCATTCTAATGCTAAATCAAATTCCTCAATAATTGAGTTTATTAAACTTCATGGGGCGAATATAATTATTACGAGAACTGTTTTGATGGAACTGTCTTCAAATAATGGTGACATTGATCAGGTTCAAGTGGATTACTTTAGAAAAATCAACGAGAATGGTATTTCAATACTGTTGTTAGACGAGGAAAATTCTCTTGGAATAATAAAAGAGGCACTGAATATTAATTCAGAGGATGCAAACAAGTTATTAGGATATGCTATTAAGGAAGTTAGTAAATCTAAAACTGCTATAAATAATGTGATAAAAGAATTGCCTGAAATTTTGAAATCGAAGATATTGAGTTCTTCACCTGGAAGTGAGGATAATTATGAGAGATTCTTTAAGTTTTCGAGGGAACAAAAATGTGAAGGTGATAGCTTAGCTGAAGAATTAATACTCATATTAATTGTGATATTAACAAAAATACCAATTGGAAAATACATTATTTTAAGTGATGACTTGAAAATAAGGAACCATGTAATCTCAATTAGGCAATATATTGAAAAGCAGCATAGTGTAAGAGCACCGATGCAACTTACTACATCAAGATTAGTTTATGAGATGCATAGAAAACAAATTTTAACAAGTACAAATGAGATGATGGAAATTTTAGATGCATCATCTCATGGCAATATAAAGGTATATTGTATGGGTGAAGAGGATATTCAGCTTGTTAGGAAATTATATACAAAAGAAGAATTATTGAATAGAATTATTACAGAATCTAATTTCAGTGTTGCACATTAATTATAAAAAAATTTAGTAATTATTGAGCTTTCTCAAAGTAAGTTTTTATTTTGAGAAGGCTTTTTTTTAATACAAAAAATTCAAGGAGGAAATCAAAAATGACAAACTATTTTGTCAATGGTTTGTCATTTTTTGTATTTGCTAAAATTGTTAGCTTATTGATTTTGTTAAAAAATACACTTCTAATATCCTGTGAGAAATTTCTTACAGGATATTAGAAAATAGAAATATTTATTTGATTCGTTTAAAAACGACATATTCTCCAAATTTGATTTCATCTACTTTATAGCCCGCATCTTGCCATGCATTTGCATGTGAGTGACTTTTCTCTCCATTAGCCCACCATGCTGGATACTGATAAGCTGATTTTGGAAGAGTTTTTGAAATTAAAGATTCTATTTTGCTAAAAGTCAGCGTTACCTTTTCGTTTGACATTGATTCTAGAAAAACATAAAGATCATGATACTTACTTATTCTTTCCATAATAATCCTCCTCGAAATTATATCTGATTAAATTAATAGTTTGATTTGAAATTCTGAATCTGCGACTCAATTTAAAAATAACAATATATTTTATTGACTGTACAAAAAGATGATACACTATAATCTGGGAAAAATCAATTTATTGGGAAACGCCATGCCAATAACTACTGAAAAAATTAAAAACGCGGTTATTGGAACTGGAAAATATGGTATAATGTGAAGGTATGGTAACTTAATGGTGGAATGGAAGAAATATTTTTTATTAAAAAATGCTAGAATATTCCGTGAAGTATACGATATTTCACTGAAGGAGTACTGAAAAATAAGAAGTTGGAGGATGAATAAATGCCATTTGTTTCTTAAATACAATCCAGAACAAATCAGTAATATGCCAAAGAATTTCAGAAATGTTAAAAATATAGGGCATTTTGGAACTGGCGATTTAGAGATTCGTATTAGGAGTATTGATGACATTCATACTGCAAAGCCCTATATTGAGGAAGCTATTAGGATTATTGGGGAGGGATGGCGAAATTATTATGAAATTTTAATATACAACGAATATATTTTCTATAAAGTAATATTGGAGGAGAAAAAAGTATGTCTATCGTGATAGCAAATAATGATGAAGATGGTTTCTATATTATTTCAGATACAAGAATTATACTTGGTGGAAATAGGTTTCCAAGTCAAGTCCCAATAGAATTGAAGAAAAATATTGAAACATATGGAATGGTAAAATCTATTATTATAGGAGGGAAAATTGTTTTTTGTTTTGCAGGTAACAATATAAATAATGCAGACAAAGTGGCTGAAAGGATTAGAGAACTTTATTACGTAAGTGGAAACACATATGAAGATATTTATGATGAAGTTTTAAACTTTTATAACAGCAGTGAAAACATTAATGATGAAGGAGAACACATCTGTGATTATATTTTGGCATTTTTAATTAATGATAAGGTAGTTTTAAATGTTTTTAAAGATGTTGCCATTGGAAGTAGGGTTAACAAATGTTATATAGGAAATTGTGATGTTTATAAAGGATTCCATGATTTAGATGTTGATAGAAACATTTCAAAGCCTGTCTATATTGGAAATGATGCAATGATTGTAGAGGTTATCACAAATATAAAATTTACACCAGTAGGTGATATAGAACAAGATACTGATTTATTAAAATCAAAAATGCAAGAGCTTAAAAGTATTGTTGATAGTGGTTTCTATAATGATGTTGACTCTCCAGTAATCGGAGTGTACTACAATACGCAAAGGAAACAATTTGAATACTACTATGATAAAATTTATGAAGTACATGGTCAAGTTCCGTCAAATGGACAAGACACACCGATTACAATAACACAATATACTAATGGTGAAAATTATGAAGTAAAACCATTTAAGCACACTGAAGGATTAATAATTTACAATTATACTTTGAACTCGTCGGTAGCATATTTATGTACGGACATATATTTGAAAGAAGGTATAACTGATTATAATAACTTGTTATTGCCGATTAGCTTTGATGGATTTGTGGATGAAAATAATATAATGAAAGTTAGAGATAAATAGTACAAACATTCTACCTAAAATAAGCTATATGAACCTTGAAAATTCAAATTGATATATTGAGTTTCGAATAGTAAAATCAAGGCAAGGATGTTAGAAAGAAGTTCACTAAATTTGGAGTGTTTATCTGTATGTTTTTTTAGAAGATTATAAGATTGGAAAGAAGAATATTAAAGCTGAAATGAAGGCTGAAATATAAGAGGATATTTAGGTATGATAAAAGGCATCTGACTGGAAGCGTTGGTTGCTTTTTTATTACGTAGAATTAATTACCAATTAATTCAATTTAATTATTGACCAAGACAATAAAAAGGAGTAAACTGTAATAGTATTAAATGATAAAGATGAAAGCTTGGGAGGGAGAGTATTGATTGGTTTAGAATACATTTTAGGAATCTATAATATTCAGCATGTTGAATTAGCAGAGAAACTAGGAATAAAAAAACAAAATATCAATATGTGGATAAAGCAAAAACAAAACATTCCTAAAAAATATCTCCCTGTACTTGAAGGATTATTTGGTATTGATCAAGAGTATTTTTCAAAAAAATTATCTGACATTGATAAACTTCAAGTTCAGAAAGAAAAATTAAAACTAGATTTAAAACCAGTAATAAAAGAGTATGAGCAACAATTCAATATAGGAGATATCAATGCTATTGTTGATGTGCCAGTATATGATAAGGAAGAAATCAATACTATAGAGCGTGATATTGAAAAGGCAAAACTTGTGTCTCGTTTCAAAGAGGCTATAGACGTTGTAGACAATAATCCATATATGGATACATACAAATTAATAGTTGAATTGATGGAGAAGGTTCAACACGAATCAGTACTTCATAAAACCATAGAAGCATTAGCACACTATTATGAAGTACTGCCTGCTCATGTAGTTAGTGATAATGAGCAGGAAGAATTTGAAGGTGAAATATTTGAAGTTTTTGATGATAACAATTTTTAAATAATAGGGAGGAAGTAAAATGGCAACAGCGAATATTGGATTTGAAGAAACGCTTTGGAAAGCGGCAGATAAACTTAGAGGAAGTATGGATTCAGGAGAATATAAACATGTTGTACTAGGTTTAATTTTCTTAAAGTACATTTCTGATAAATTTGAAACAAAGTACAATGAACTGATTGAAGAGGGTGAAGGTTTTGAAGAAGACATTGATGAGTATGAATCAGAGAATATCTTTTGGGTTCCTAAAAATTCACGCTGGAGCTTTATCAGAAATAATGCGAAAGATACAAAAATAGGTCAATATATTGATGATGCGATGATATTAATTGAAAAAGAGAACCCAACACTAAAAGGCGTATTAGATAAGAGATATGCAAGACCAGAAATTGATAAGAGAAGATTAGGGGAATTAATTGATTTAATTTCAACTATTAAACTTCATAACAATGATGAAAAAGACTTATTGGGTAGAGTATATGAGTATTTTTTAGGTCAGTTTGCTAGTGCAGAAGGCAAAGGTGGTGGAGAGTTCTATACGCCTACAAGCGTTGTAAAAACATTAGTTGAAATGATTGAGCCGTATTCGGGTAGAGTATATGATCCTTGTTGTGGTTCAGGAGGTATGTTTGTTCAAAGTGAAAAATTCGTTGAAGACCATCAAGGAAAAGTAGAGAACCTTTCAATATATGGTCAAGAAATGAATTCAACAACTTGGAAACTTTGTAAAATGAACCTTGCCATAAGAGGACTTGATTCAAACTTAGGATCACATCATGATGATACTTTCCATAATGATTTGCATAAGACTTTAAAAGCGGATTATATACTAGCTAATCCACCTTTCAATATTAGTGATTGGGGTGGCAACCAATTAACAGACGATGTGAGATGGAAATATGGTACTCCGCCAGCAGGTAATGCCAACTATGCATGGTTACAACATATGGTATATCATCTAAATCAAAATGGATGTGCGGGTATTGTACTTGCCAATGGTTCTTTGAGTTCGAATACATCGAACGAAGGTGAAATAAGAAAGAATTTACTTGAGGCAGATTTAGTAGATTCCATTGTTGCAATGCCAGATAAACTATTTTATTCAACAGGAATTCCAGTGTCGCTTTGGATTCTAAATAGAAATAAAGAAAACAATTCTAAATATAGAAATAGAAAACATGAAGTATTATTTATTGATGCAAGAAATTTAGGTGAAATGGTGGATCGTCGTCATAGAGAACTAGGAAATGATGATGTATCGAAGATTGCAGAAACATATCATAATTGGAGAAATTTAGATGGACAATATGAAGATATAAAAGGTTTCTGTAAATCAGCAAAAATAGAAGAAATCATAGAACATGAATACGTACTTACCCCAGGTAGATATGTAGGTATAGAAGATGTTGAAGATGATGGTATTCCTTTTGAAGAAAAAATGGATACTATGACAGCAGAGTTAGCGGAGTTATTTGCGAAGTCACGACACCTTGAAGATGAGATTAGGAAGAATCTTGGGGGGATAGGATATGAGTTTTAGTGATTGGAATGAAATGGTTCTCGAGGATGTGATTCAATTTAATCCAAGAGAATCAATAAAAAAAGGGACAGTTGCCAAAAAAATAGGTATGGATAAGCTTACTCCATTTAGACGGAAAATAAGTGGATATGAGATTGTTGAGTTTAAGAGTGGAACAAAGTTTAGAAATGGTGATACTCTTTTGGCTAGAATTACGCCTTGTCTGGAAAATGGAAAGACTGCTCAGGTTTCAATTCTAAATGATGATGAAGTTGCTTTTGGATCTACAGAGTTTATAGTGATGCGCGAAAAAATGGGTGAAACTTTAAATGATTATATTTATTATTTATCAATATCGGATGAGTTTAGAAACATTGCAATTAAGTCTATGACAGGGACTTCTGGAAGACAAAGGGCCCAAAAGGACGTTTTAGAGAAAATAAAAATGCTCATCCCACCTATTGAAGAGCAGAAAGCTATAGCTCATATACTTTTGACGTTAGACAAGAAAATTGAAACTAACAATCAAATCAACAAAACTCTTGAAAACATGGCACAAGCAATATTCAAACAATGGTTTGTAGATTTTGAATTTCCAAATGAAGATGGAGTGACATATAAATCAAGTGGTGGTCAAATGGTTGAAAATGAACTTGGGATGATTCCTGTAGGCTGGGAGATAAAAACATTAAATGATATATCAAAGGAAATCATTACAGGTAAAACACCTAGCAAGAAAAATCCTGATAATTTTGGAGAAGAAGTACCTTTCGTGAAAATTCCAGATATGCATGGGAATCCATTTATAGTTGAAACATCAGAGTATTTAAGTGAATCAGGAGCTAATAATAAGAAGGTTATACCGAAAAATGGTCTTATGATAAGTTGTATAGCAACCCCAGGGTTGGTATCTATTGCTTCAGAAAATTGCCAAACAAACCAACAAATCAATTCGATGATACTTGAAGATGAATATATGCTTTATTACACATACTTTAAGTTAAATGATTTAGCTGATTATATAAGAACTTTAGGGTCAACTGGAAGTGCAACATTAAATCTGAACAAAGGCGAGTTCAGTAAAATAAAAATCATTGTACCTGAAAAGGCATTAGTAAATAAATTCTATTATGCAGTAAATGAGATGTTTGAGTCGATTCTTCTAAATATGAAGATGAATATAAGTTTAATAAATATGCGTGACACTTTATTACCAAAACTAATGTCAGGTGAAATAAGAGTACCACTAGAGGATAATTAAAGAGAGGGGGAAGTGATATTGAGCTTATTAGAGAATTTTACAGAAGATTTATTAGAAGAAGCTGCCATTGAGATATTAAAAGGTTTAGGGTATGAATATGTCTTTGCACCTGATATCTCATTTGATGGACAGTACCCTGAGAGAAAAGATTATAAAGAAGTAATTTTAGAGCAACGGATTAAGGATGGATTGTTTAAAACCAACAGAGATTTACCAAGTGAAGCCATAGATGAAGCGTATAGACAATTGATTACTTTTAACAGTCCAATGATGGAAGAGAACAACCGCAGTTTTCATAAGTTGTTGACTGAAGGTATAGAAGTTTCCTTTAAAGAAAATGGCAATATTAGAACAAAGAGAGCTTTTATTGTAGATTTTGAAAATCCAGAGAATAATGAGTTCTTAGTAGTCAATCAATTTACTATTATCGAGAATGAAGAAAGAAGACCAGATCTTATTATCTTTATTAATGGCTTGCCACTTGTGGTCATTGAGCTTAAATCAGCAAGTGATGAGAATGTAGGTATTGAACAAGCTTATAATCAAATTCAAACATATAAGCAAGATATATCTTCATTGTTCAACTACAATGTCTTTTGCATACTATCAGATGGCATTAATGCCAAAGCAGGTACAATCACTTCAAATGAAGAACGTTTTATGAACTGGCGTACTGTTGATGGTGAAAACATTGAGCCTTTATCAGTACCTCAGTATGAAGTTTTATTAAATGGTATGTTAGAAAAATCAAGGCTACTTGATATCATCCGTAATTTTATTCTTTTTCAAGAATCGAGCGAAGAGGATAAAGATGAAAATGGTGAAAAGCTAGGTGACAAAAAATCTATTATTAAAATACTGTCTGCTTACCATCAGTATTTTGCAGTAAAAAAAGCCATTGTTAAAACCCAAGAAGCGACTGATGAAAATGGTGATCGCAAAGTAGGTGTTATTTGGCATACTCAAGGGTCAGGAAAAAGTTTTTCAATGGTATTCTATACTGCTGGCTTAGTAAGAGAACTTAATAATCCAACGATTGTTGTGATTACTGATAGAAATGATTTGGATGATCAGTTGTTCACTACATTTGCTAAGTCAAAAGATATTTTGAGACAGACACCAAAACAAGCTCACGTTAGAAAACTGAAACCAAATAGCACAGTTAAAGTGAAAGACAATTCTGTTGAAATCAATGGGCTATACGACCTTTTAAACGATAGAGAATCAGGCGGTATTATTTTTACAACGATTCAGAAGTTTAAGCCTGAAGAAGGTGAAATGCCTGTACTAACAGATCGTAAGAATGTCATAATCATTGCCGATGAAGCTCATAGATCACAATATGGATTGGAAGCGAAAGCGGATTCAAAAACAGGTGCAGTAAAATACGGTTATGCCAAGTATTTGCGTGATGCCTTACCAAATGCTTCGTTCATTGGTTTTACAGGAACACCTATTGATTTAGAAGACCGTTCAACAACATCTGTATTTGGTCATTGCATTGATACATACGATATGACAAGGGCGGTTGAAGATAAAGCAACGGTAAAGATTTACTATGAGAACAGAATCATTAAACTGGAAACAGATGAAGAGGAACTTAACAAAGTTGATGATGAATTTGAAGATCTTACAGAAGCCCAAGAAGACAATGAGCGAGAGAAGAATAAAGCGAAATGGTCACGTATTGAGGCTATCGTAGGATCACCTAATAGAGTCAAAAAACTTGCAGAAGATATTGTGAATCACTATGAAGAAAAGTCCAAAACAGTTGACGGTAAAGCCATGATTGTATGTATGAGTAGACGTATTTGCGTTGACCTTTATGATGAGATTGTGAAGCTTAGACCTGATTGGCATGACGATGATGTGAATAAGGGTAAAATAAAGGTTGTAATGACTGGAAGCGCAGGCGATAAAGAGAAGCTTCAAAAACATATCGGTGGTAAACAGCGAAGAGATACCCTGTCAAAGAGAATGAAAGATAACGATGACGAACTCAAAATCGTATTAGTACGTGACATGTGGTTAACAGGATTTGATGTGCCATCAATGCACACGATGTATATTGATAAGCCGATGAAGGGTCACAATTTAATGCAAGCCATTGCCAGAGTAAATCGAGTTTTTAAAGAAAAAGCAGGTGGCGTTGTTGTAGATTACATCGGTATTTTAGAGAGCTTAAAACGTGCCTTGAAACAATATACTGATGGTGATAGAAAGAATACAGGTATTGATACATCTGTTGCTATTGCTATTATGTATGAAAAACTAGAGATACTTCAAGACATGATGTATGGCTACGATTATTCAAAATATATGGGTAGCTCGCAAGTAGAACGTATCAGGGCTATTACAGGTGGTATGGACTTCATTCTTGGCAAGGAAGAAAAAGAGCAAAAAGAGTTTAAACAGATAGCTATTGAACTAGCCAAAGCTCATTCTTTATGTGCAGCGACAGCTGAAGGTAAATCGAAAGCATTAGAAGTAAGTTACTTCAAGGCTGTGAAAGCAAGTTTGTCAAAGCTAAAAGCAAGGAGTGGATCAAGTAAATCCAAGCAAGAAATTGAGGCTAGGGTCAACCAGATGTTAGAGCGTTCGATTATTTCTGAAGAGGTCATCGATGTATTTGATGCAATGGGTATTAAACGACCAGAGGTATCTATATTATCTGAGGAATTTTTAGAAGAAGTTAGAGAAATGAAGCATAAGAATTTAGCTGTTGAAATGCTTAGAAAACTTCTAGAAGGCAATATTAAGTCGATGGAAAAGAGAAATCTTGTTAAGTCAGAAAGGTTCTCTGAAAAATTAAAGAAAGCATTAAACAAATATAGAAATCAGGCTATTACAAACGCTGAGGTTATTGAAGAACTTATTAAAATGGCGAATGAAATGAAACAAGCTAAAGCAGAAGAAGCTGATCTTGGTTTAACGGAAGATGAAGTTGCATTTTATGACGCTTTGACTGCTGATGATGCTGTTAAAGAATTCATGGAAGATGAAGTTCTTAAAAAAATTGCCCAAGAACTTACATTATCGATTAGAAATAATATAACCATTGATTGGAGTATAAGAAAAAGTGCTCAAGCGGGTATGAGAAAAATCGTTAAGAGACTTTTAAAAAAATATGACTATCCACCAGATCAAGTGAAAGATGCTTTGAAAGTGGTTATGAGACAAGCTGAAAAGATGTGTGGGAATGTTGTAGATGAAGATAGGAATAAATTTGATAAAGTTGCAGAGAAATTAGAGGAATACTCTGTTACTAAGTAATAATTAATAGAAGCACCTTGCAAGAATGATAAAAATACTTGCAAGGTTTTTTTATATAAATAGAATAATTAGGGAAAATAATTAACATGTATAGTGAATACATAATTTGACATATGAAAATAGAGAGGGTACAATTATTAAGAGTGTTTAATTTAATACAAAGTAGCTAAAGAATATAATGACTAAATTTCAAAAGAGAGATGTATAAAGCTTTGATAATTAAAAAGGAGAGTTAAATTATTAAAATAGAAAGGGGATATTTATGAATAGCGAAGACTGTAAAAGTTTATGGAAATTTTCATGTATTCCAGGAATAGAAGAATCAATGTTTAATAAAATGCTAGAACAGTTTTATAATCTAGGAATACTAGGACTTGTTAAAGAAAATATTCAGAACTCGTTAGATGCTAGACTAGCGGATAAAAATAAGCCAGTTGTAGTTAGAATAGAAACTGGACGAATAAGCAAAGAACGGATACCAGGATTTGATGAAATAAAAGAAAGAATTTTGTGCCTTGAAGGTAAAACTACTTATACTAAAGAAACTATAGAGCATATGAAGGATAAAATGGAAGAAAACGAAGTGAATTATATTTCTTTTGAGGATTCTAATACAAAAGGGTTGGCTGGAGCTAGGAATGGACAAAGTAATTCGAAAGAAGATACATGGGGGATGTATGCATATAATAAGGGAGTGCATTCAGAAGATAAGGATGTTGATTTAGAGAGTATTCGAGGGGGTTCACATGGTATAGGAAAAATAGCATCAAATGCAGCATCAGAATTAAATATTATGTATTTCGCAAATTGTGATGAACTAGGAAATAAACATCTTGGTGGAACAGTACAGCTTATAGAACATAGATACAAGGAAAAATGTTATAGATCGACTGGGTATTTTGCAGATTTAGAAAACATAGGTGTAGGTGAGACAAAGTTCCTTCCATTTGAAAATAATTTTGATGAAGTGTTTTCAAAAGACACTAGAGGATTGAAAATTATAATTCCTTTTTTGAGGGAACAGTTTAATAGTGAAGACAAAATAATAAAAAGTGTTTGTGATAACTTTTTTATTGCAATAATTGAAAAAAAATTAGAAGTAATTGTTAACAATAATGCTATTACTAGTAATACGATTAAAGAATATATATTGAATGAAAAATATTATGTTCAAAAAATTATGGAAATGAAACAGGAATTTACGCCATTATATTTCAACACGTATTTAAGTATAGAGCCCATTGAAATAAGTATAAAAGATATTAATGAAGAGTATAAGTTTCAACTATATTTTAAATATGATGAGGAAATTTCTAAAGGGCGAGTTGCTATTATACGAACTATCGGTATGAAAATAGAAGATAGAAAAGTTCAGAATTATGCAACTAAACCATTTAGTGCTATTTTGATACCACAATCAAGTTTGGAAGATGCATTTTTGAAGTCGCTCGAAAATGAGTCTCATACGGAAATTTCATATGAGCATATAAAAAATCAGAAGTTGCAAAAAAATGCAAAGCGGTTTATTAATAATATTTCAAGAGAAATAGCAAAGATTATTGATGAAGAGATAAAGAAAAGGAATCCTACAGAAGGATTTATAAATACAAAGGATTTATTATATACTGTGGAACACCGATTTAAAAAAGATCTTTCAAAGGCTATTAGTACAGTCAAAATAAATAAAGGCAAAAAAAAGAAAATTTTGACTAAAACCAGATCTGATATTTCAACCAAAGATAAACCAGGAACAAAGCGTAATGTGAAAAAAATTGTAAAAAAAGTAAAAGATCAAAATGGCGAAGTGGGCGAAAAAGATAAAATAATGTATAATATACATCCGGATATCGTAGAAAGAATAGTTTTAGGTGAAAAAGAAATTTTAAGGTTCAATTTTTCAGAGAGTAAAGAAGTTAAAAATTTGAAAATATGTGATATTTCATTATCTTTTGTTGATGGTATGGGTATGGAGTATACTAACCAATTTAATATAGATGATAATTATAAAGAGGTTCTAGATAAGTCAACTGGAAGACATTGCGAAACACAAAAAAATTTAATAAAAGATGTAAAAATAAAAGATGGAACTGCACAAATTGAGCTTAAGTTGAATAAAAGTTTCAATAAGGCTCTAAAATTTGTGTACGGCATAGAGGTGTAAAATGATTTATAAAAAGGAAGCAAATTTTCCATATCCATTGTTAACTAATACGTCGAGTAGCTATATGAATTGCGGATTCATACTAGATATAAATTTAAGTGAAAACACAAATGATTATATTTTTGATTTAAGCTATGATATTGAGTCGGAATTTATCCGTAATTTGTTACAAGAAAAAAGAGCTAAATTGATTTTAGTAATTCAGTCAAAAGATAATAAGTTTTTTGAAGTAGAAAAAAATAAAAATAGTATAAAAATTTCTAAAAGCAGAATGTCTTTAAGTAAAAAGACATTAATCCAATTATTGATACAATCTAAAGGAGAAATAACATTTGAGAATAATTGTGATTTAAGTTCTTTTTATGAAGAGTTTAAAGGGGATATAATAGTACCTAAAAATTCAATTTTAGGGTTCTCAAATAATGTAGTATTTGATGGAAGTAATGAGAAGCCTTTGGATTTGTTTGAGAAAAAAATTGATCCGAATCTTAAATCTGATGTAAAAATTGAGCTTGGAAATGAAACAATTATTATTAATTATAAAAAAGAGAATTTACAATTTAATGACTTTGCATCGAGTTCAATTTTAAATAGTCCGTATATATACATGGGTCTTCAAAAAGCACTGTACAGATTTATAGTGCTTCATGGGGGGGAAGACGAAATTGTGTTTCTTGATGAAGTAGGAGATCAGTTAGAAGGAATTGATTCCAAGCTATACAATCTTATGAAGATGAAAATGATTGATAAATTAAATGTAGATAATATAGACGAGGTTATTTATTCAATTTCAGATAGAATATTAGAAAAATATACGGCGGCAGTAAGGAGATTGAATACAAATGGAAATTAAGTTATTGAAGGCTGGTTATAAGGATAATGAGAAATTTTATGAAGATTTTTTAAATGATAGGATTAAAAATAATGATGAGTATTTTTCGGGAGAAGTAGTAAATATTGATGAAGCACCAGATTTTCCGGTATACATTGCAAAAGGAGATGCGAGTGAAAAGAAAATACTTTTTCGACAAGCTTTTAATGTAATTGATAAGTATTATTTGAATACAGATAGAGATATTCACTTTAATGAATTGTTTTGGCACTCATTGCTCTGTATTTATAAGAGGGATTATTTGCTTAAAGAGTATCCTCAATTAGTAGATGGGATAAAATATTTTAAAAATATAGTGACAAAGAAATTTGATTGGGAAAATTATATATATAAATGTATTTTAGGTGCTCAATATGTATATGATAATATAGAAAATGAAAAAGAAAAATATTATGATCTTATTGTTGATAATCTTGATTTATATAATTATATTATAAAGTATGAAATTTTTAGAAATGATAAATTTTTAATTAATGTTCTAGATATAATAGATGAGTTTAATCTTACAAAGATATTGAAGTCAAAAGTAAAAGGCAGAGACGATTTAGGAAAAGATGAGAGGGTTGGAAGACGAATACTCCTTGAGTTTAATAAAAACTATCCGATAGAAATGTCTCCTATGCTAGAAAAGATGGAATTGGAGGAATTGTTTTTTAAGTACTTAGATTATTATTGGGATTAAAAAAGCTCGTGCCGCATTCCAATTGAACTCTATAGTATTAATCTGATTTCATATTAAAAAGACCACAAAAACGATATATGGCAGTAAAATTTTAATAGTTATCGAATTTTGCTTAGGAGTGGTAATGCTATTTGTAATTTGATTATTAAATTATTGAATAATTATGATTTTAAAATAAGTGAATTTTAGATACATTATAGAGCTGATTACTCAAGCCTTAATAATGATTAAGTAAGGGATGATAGTGATGATAAAGAAAGAAGATTTTTATTGTGGTGCTTTTCTATCATTTTTATTGAATAATGGAATTGTTCCTGCTCTTTTTGAAGAACGAGTTGAAGTTAATAGAAAAATATATGATTTTACGACCAATAAAGGTGACTTTAGAGTATATGTTAAATATTCTGAAAAACCTTCAAGTGAAAATAAAGCGAAAAGCAGTAGTATATGGAATTTTCCATTTACAGAAAGCCAAATTGATGAAATTAAAACTATAGATTCAGAAGATAAGCAATTTTACTTCGTATTTGTATGCGGAAAATTATCTTTAAATAAAAGCAAGGTTGCGGTTGTTCCTAAGGAGAAAATATTCCAATGTATTGATTTAAATAGGTTAGATAAATATAAGAACCAAAGTGCTAAAATTAGATTAGTTAAAGGTCATTGGAGTTTTGATGTTTATGGTACAGCAAGGGCAGATAAGCTAGGTGGCAAAGACAATACATTTCAAGTACGTATTAAAAATATTGATGAGATTTTTGGAATAGAGCAGAACGAAAAAATAGAAACTAAAAATTAATGGGTACAGTTAATAGCTTAGCTGCAGGAGGATAATATTATGTTTAATATTTCAACTATAGAAAATCTTTCGAATTGTTTACGTAAAACTAAATTGAGAGAGGTTACAGTTAATAACTGTGAGTTTGTGGTTAAAAAAGGTATAGAGAATACAATTAATAATCAAAATGGAGATTTAGCTGAAAAAAATTTTTTGGGCAAGGATCTAGAATTGCAAATAATTGGAGATGATTTAAAAATTCCGATTTGCATTCAACTTTATGAAAATATTTCAAATTATTATAGAATTTTTGTTTATAATAACAAGGGAATGTTGACGTCTGTTAATTTGAGTAAAGGGTATTCAAGTGGTATGATAAATTTTGAAATTTCACTTAAATTGTCATCTAGGCACATGGATAAGGAAGAACGAAAATCTAAACGAGATATGATGGCTATGGATATTAGTAGGGAAGGAATTAGATTTTCGGAGAATAATAAAGTATATTTTGGAAAATATGATACAAATAAGAATCAATTTATTGATACAACTGCGAAACAATTTTGTGAAGAACTTTTGAAGGTCGCAATTATTAAAGGACATTATATGGAAAACAAGGGGTATGAATTAAATTGTTTATGATGAAAACTTTCTAGAAATATACTGTAATTAAGTTGTAAAACCAAAGCCGAAGCATCGAGCAATCGACTTCGGCTATTTTTCTAAGAAGTACTATACAAGATTTATCTTTTACAAAGGCGGATAGGGGGACATATGTTTAAATCTAAAAAACATGATTTTGAACACGCTAAGAAAATAGTAAATGAAATAGAATCTATTGATAAACGATTAAAAAACATTTTAGAAGTGGAAAAAAACTTCAGTAGCAATATAAGAAAAGCATATGAGAACTTGAAAAAAGAAATGATTAATTCAATTCTTAGAGGCATTGACGTTGAGCAAATCAATAAGGATAAATTAGGTATTAGAGTTTCAGCTCTTAAAAATGCAGGGATCTATAATATTGAGCAATTACATGCTATGTCGTGGGATCGACTTATAAATATTAGGAACATTGGGGAGCAATCAGCTTATAAGATAAATGTTGCAGTGGGTAGAATTTATAATAGTATTGTGAAAAGTGTGAAAGTAAAGATTGATCCAGAGAATAAATCGTATTGTACTAATAAATTATTGGAAGAACTGTATTTGGTTGAAAATAGCAAGGAAATAATAGAGTTATGCAAGCAGATTTACCAGCGAGAGCATGAGGCTATTTTTAGAAATGCTAAAGAAAGTCAGAGAGCTATTAGCAAGTTTAAATGGTTTTTCTCATCAAGGCAAAAGAAAGAGAATGCGCTTCAAAGTTTAAGAAAACTTGAATCAATTTTAGATTCAGGCTATAAGGATGATTTTGAACAAGTTTCAGCAGAAATGAAAAAAATCAATTCTGAAAAAGGACGTTATTGTTGGAACGATTTTCAATCAAATGCACCACGTTATTATGCCTTATTAGAATCAGTTGTAGGGACAAAGTTAGATAAAGAAAAGACAACAGGTGGCTTGTCCAATGATTTTATAAGTTCCATTGAACGATACCCACTAAACTTAAGTTTGATGAAGTCTACGCTGAGAAGTTATCAAATGTTTGGTACGAAATATATTCTACATCAGAGAAATTCGCTTTTAGGGGATGAAATGGGTCTTGGTAAGACGATTCAATCTATTGCTGCAATGGGTGAATTAAAGCTTAAAGGGAAAAAGTATTTTTTTGTTGTTTGCCCTGCAAGTGTACTAATCAATTGGAGTCGTGAAGTTGAAAATCATAGCGAATTAAAAGCTATTAGTATATATGGGAAAGATAGAGATAATTCGTTAAGAGAATGGTTAAAACATGGCGGTGTAGCAGTCAGTACTTATGAAACTATAAGCCGTATTAATATACCATCTAGCCATAAAATAGACATGCTAGTAGTTGATGAAGCACATTATGTAAAAAATCCTAATGCAATCCGTTCAAAAGCTGTAATGAAGTTATCTCAGATATCAAGTATGAAATTATTTATGACAGGTACGCCAATTGAGAATAATATTGATGAAATGTGCAATCTAGTAAAATGTTTACAACCTAATGTAGCAAAAAAAATTCAGTCTATGAGGCATATTTCAAATGCACCACAATTTAGACAAAAAGTCGCTCCAGTTTATCTAAGAAGAGTTCGTGAAGATGTGCTTACAGAACTCCCTGATTTACAAGAAAAAGAGGAGTGGAGTGTGTTTACACCACATGAAATCGAAGCTTATCGAAACTCCGTGATGTCGGGAAATTTTATGTCTATGCGCCAAGTATCATGGAATACAAGTAGTATAAGCAATTCAAGCAAAGCAAAACGATTAATAGAAATTTGTGAAGAGGCAAAGATTAGCAATCAGAAGATTATTGTATTTTCATATTTTAGAGATGTAATTCAAAAGGTTAATAATTTACTAAATGAAAGGACACTTGAGCCAATCACAGGTAGTGTTTCCTCACAAAGAAGGCAAGAAATAATTGATGAATTTACTCATGCACCTTCGGGAACGGTTTTAGTAAGTCAAGTAACAGCGGGGGGAATCGGTTTAAATATCCAAAGTGCAAATGTTGTTGTATTTTGTGAACCACAAATAAAGCCATCCATTGAAAATCAAGCAATTTCGCGTGTTTACCGAATGGGGCAAACTAGAAATGTGACAGTTCATAGATTGCTTATGGAAAATAGTGTTGATGAGAGAATCATGCATTTATTGAAAGGGAAGCAAAAAATATTTGATAGTTTTGCGGATAAATCTTATTCAGGGAAAGCAAGTTTGTCAAAAGATATTGAGCAAAATTTAATTAGAGAAGAAAGATTGAGATTAGGTCTTTAGATTAAAAATATGGTTATTTTTGAAATTGGTGTACTTCCATATTAAAATAATCATCAATGGATTATTAGTTTGTCTCAAAGTAATATGAATCAAATAGTATATTGTACATTCAAAGTTTTATTATAAGTGCATGTGATGTAATACTAAAATCCAATATTATTTTTTATTCTTTAACTTCTGATTATACATACAGACCATATATCATAAAAGTTATTATCAACATAAATCGATTTTATATGAATGAAAACTATAAGAAGTCATTATCGGTCAATTAATTGATCGGTATAGTAAATGAAAAGGTGGAAGAAGTTAAAAGAGCAAGTAGAAAAATAACCATCAGTGACAATTTTAGATATACTTTTAGGACTTGGCTTCTAAGGCTTGGAATGATAGGCGATGAATATAGGGTAGCAAGAAAGCTATTACTTGCAAACCTTGAGGGGAATATAGCATTTAGGAATCAAGGGAATAGTAAATAATTGACTGCAAATATTGATGGTGATAGAATGTAATCGAATATATTATGTGAGAGAAGGTAAGAATCTATG
>JAOAQY010000191.1 GCA_025210965.1 Tissierellales bacterium | reverse complement strand
ATCAAATTCCAACAAATTAGATAACTCAAGCTCCCTTAGATATCTTTTGTAAAATTGAACTTGGAAATTAACTCTTTTCTCTAGCATAGTTTTTCCAAGCTCAGTACTCATTCTGTCTTCTGAAATTAAACTTTCTAATATATGTATTCTCCTTCGAGTTAGTTCCATTTGGTTATTCGCATCTGTAAGCGCTTTTTGATGATCTAGAAAACGTCTCAAAAATACTTTATTAAATCCAAACCTATCAATTCTATCTGCATCTCTTAGTATTTTTGCCTCTAGAGTGTCAATTGCCTCCAAGTTTTCCCCATTCCCATCGCAATGAGAAGCTATCGCTTGACAAATCAATTCTACTTGAGTATCTTCAATATTCAAAGTTTCTAAAAAAGGTCTAACTAGTTTAGCAGAAACTCTACCATGCTCTACATTCTTTTCAGTGTCAAACTTTCCATAGTCATGCAATAATCCACTAAGCGCTACTACCATTATATCTGCATTCTCTTCTTTTGCTATTTCAATCCCTATGTTTGCAACTCTAATACTGTGTTCATACCTATATCTCACCTCAAAATCAAATCGTCTAGATTCCTTCAAATGTCGTTCTAAATATTCCGCTACTTGTTTTAGTATACCATTCATAAGAGACCTCCATATTCACAAAACTATATCTAAAAAGAATAAAGGACTATGTATAATCACCTAGTCCTTTTTATTAATACATTATATCATTCTACAAACAATATCAAAACTCTTTTATCTAATAAATCTCAAAATTAAGAATTCGATAATTTTTCAAGTTCAAACATCTCTACAAATTGATTAACTAAGTTAGGATCAAACTGACTGCCTGCCTTCTTCAAAAGCTCGTCGATTGCCTCGCTACTTGTTAGTGTTCTCCTATATCTTTTAGGATTTAGCATAAAATCGTAGGAATCTATTATCATAATAACTCTAGATAAATATGGAATTTCTTCCCCCTTTAGTTTTCTAGGATATCCTTCTCCATCCCATCTTTCATGGTGTGATCCAACATAGTGAGCTATGTCATTTAGTGATGTACTTTTCTTAAGTAGCTCTTCTCCTAACTTGCAATGGGTTCTCATTATAGCGCGTTCCTCCTCAGTGTATACGTGTTGGCTTATCAATACCTTTTCTGGCAAAAGTATCATACCAACATCGTGTACCTGTGCTAGCACTATAAGTTTTTTGATATCCTTTGAGTTCATACCCAAATAGTATCCAAACTTTCTCGCTAGCTCTCCCGTTCTCTCTAAATGTTCAACCGTCTCAAATGTTCTACTTGCTAGTATGTATTTAAACAATTCTATATTATTGTCCCTCGAGCCTTTTCCACTCATAATCTTGTTCAAATACATATCTTCATCCGCTCGCCTCATAGCTTCATGTGTCGTTTCATCTTTTTTCTGTATAGAATAACCTATGGATACACTCAATGCATTTCCAAAACTAGTATTCCCCATTATCGCCTCTACTAGATTTATATACTCTTTTATCTCCTTATGAGTAGCATTAGGCCATGTTACTAAAAATTCATCGCCGCCCATTCTAAATACACTTGATTTCGAAGGAGCTACTCTTTTTAATATTTGAGCTGCCGCTATAATAAGTTCATCTCCTCTATGATGTCCTTCTGTATCATTTATCATTTTTAGATTATTTAAGTCGCCTTCTATGAAACCCATAGGCACGTTTTCTATATTATCAAAATGCTCAACTTCTGATTCAAAATAAGATCTATTGTAAAGATCCGTCAGTCCATCTAAATAATGTGCCCTCTCAAGCCTAGCTATCATTTCTTGGTACAATGTCACGTTCTCAAAGCCTATTATATAACCTACATATTGACCACAATAGTCTTCTACCATTTGATAATTCAATTTATAATGTTTCTCTCCGTCCATGTCCATAGAATTGTATATAACCTGTCTATTTGAATCTGTCTTTAGTTCAAATATCTTATCTAATAATTTTTTATCTAAACTTTCAATAGGCCATTTCACAATATCTTTGCGCTTTTTACCCACTAATTTTAAAAAGCTATCATTTGCATCAAATATTCTATTTTCAACATCTACAAACAACAACCCATGATCTATTTTTGCCAAAATTAAATCTCGCGCCAAATGCTTTATCTTGTCTGGATTATATAAAAATACCGCATAGTAAACCATCACTAGAGTAAAGAAAAATGTAATAGGCGTAAAATCAAATTGAAAATTTAATATTTTATGCACTATCAAAAATGTAATGTTCACTATAAATGTTATAAGTATAGCCAGAATCATCAAATATTCCCTATTTCTATACAATGCAGATTTATTTTTATATGCTCTAATAAAATACAAAACACTCATTGTAAGAAGTATATACTGATATATTGCATGAAGCCAAAAAAATATGCTGTTCTTGGTAATAACATTAACTATCATGCCTTTTTCTATATATCTTGTACTCCAAAATAAATTGTGAATATCATTTGTAAATATTATCAAAAGCCAAACAATAGCAATGCCAATCAATAAATTAAAATTAAATTTTGATAATTTTTGATTTTTAAATCTAATATAGCTTATCTTGAAAAGCAACATCGGCAATAAAACCACAGCTAAAAATTTTGCACTGTGAAACACCAATATAAGTTGTTCATTGTCAATAATTTGTACAAGTAACTCACATCCCACCCAAAACATTATCCAAAAACTAAGTGGAATTAAAAAAGAAGACAACAAATCTCCATGATATTTCTTTCTCTTTATCACAGCATGAGTTAAAATCAATGCACTTAATATACACAATAAACCCCAAATTATAGCTAGACTCATATAAGCACCTACTTTCCCCTACACTTCCCCTAGTTCTTATATGCCCGTCTCGTTGTAATTTAAACACCATATATTTATGCTTTTACCAGTGTTGAATACAGCTCTTTCCATACACTTTAAATTTTTTTGGCAATTCGTTTACAAGCTTGCCACTCCCCTGTAAAAAATTAAACTCATTCGAATCTTCAAGCTCACATGATAGCATGCCACATACATGAACAGGTACTTTCGCCTCTTCAAAAATTTCAATCATTTTATGAGAAAGTGGTTTCGTCCATTTTTCGAAATACCTTTTTCCAAGTATATCTATATTTCCAACAGGATCAGCATACGAAAACAAATCCACCCCAGATGACTTGAAATAGCTTATATACTCCTTCAAATGTGAAAGTACAAAATTTTCAAGTTTTTCTACAAACTCAGGCTCTTTTCGTTTTAATTTTATGAGTACATTCATATCTACTATGTAAGACAAAATAGTGATAGGACCTGTTATATTAAATATTATTGGTCGACCTTCTTTTTTTAACTCAGCTATTCCAAGATATAATGCCTTAGCTCTTTCACCCATATCTGGTTTTTCAGTTAGTGTTTTTTCAAGTAACTCTCTCGCTTCATCTGCACTCTTACAAATTGCTTCACTCACTCTATTTGTAGATTCTTCGTTAGCATATTTGACCACTGCACCTAAATCCTCTGCTTCTATCGTATTGCAAAATGGCAATTGGTAAAAATTCTTCCCTATTTTGTCTGAAATCATGCGCGCTAACATGGCTATATCCTTAGGATTTTTTTGCCAATCACGCTCTATCATATCTCCAACATCCAAGCTTTTTATAGACCATTGTTCTCTTAGCTTACACTCAAATTTCATAGCTATAAATTCCTTCCATGTATTCTAGCTGCATTTATAAAATCATGTACTTTTTGAGGATCTGTACCTATTGGTATATCACAACCCGATGCTAGTATAAATCCATTTGGACTGTCTTTTGCTTTATCTATACACGATTTTACTTCTTGTTCTATGAGTTCTCTTGAACCCTTCATTATGACTCCAACTGGATCTACATTTCCAATAAGCGTCACTCTATGACCTTCTTCCACTTTTAGCTCCTCTATATCGTCACAATTATCAAGACTTAATCCTGTTATGCCCGTATCAACCATATCTTTCCATATGCCTTTTGTCTTGCCACAAATATGCATTACACTTCCGCTACCCATTCTCTTTGCAACGTGTTCTTGGCATCTAGTAGTATACGGTTTTACAAATTCTCTATAAATTTTAGGACTAATCATAGTACAAGATGCTATGGGATCTGCTATCCCTGGAGAAATCCCAATATCCATAACAGCATCCATCATTGCTAGAGTACTTTCAGTAGCTATCTCAATTACCTTTCTTACCTCGTCTGGATGCTTTCTGATATCTTTTAAAAATTTAGCTGTACCAACCAAAAATGCTGCTGCTGTAAATGGGCCTCCTACAGTATTTCCAACACACACCTCATCTCCAACCTCATCTTGAATTCGCTTTAGCGCCTCTATATAATACCTCAATCTACCATCTTTTAACGGATCTACAACTTTTAGTTTAGATATTTCACTATAATCGTTTATAGCTGGTCTCAAAATCCTTGGTATATCATATTTGGGAAATTCTAGCTCAGCTCCCATAGCTTCTGGCAGTCCATGAAGCCCAGGGCCAATACTACAATTATCTGGTCTAAACATTTTAAATGTCTTTATGACAGTATCAACAATTACATCTGGCTTGTGATTAAATTCATCTAGAGTATATCCAAAATACGGTGCAAAACTTTCTCCACAAAAAGGACAGCACGGTATTCTATCAACTTCTTTTCCACTACAATAAGCTTCCATTCTTTCCCTCGGTGTCATTTCATCTTTGATAATTTTCGTTTTCATAAAAACCCTTCTCCCATCAAAATTTCAAGCATTCTGCAAATAATCTATCATATCCTTCTAGCTTTGACAGTTCAATATATTCTATTCCTCGAACTATGTCTTCAACATCTTCTCTCCACTTTTCATGTGCTAAACAAGCTATAGCACCAGCTTTAGAACTATTTCCTATATAAGTAACTTTATCTTCGAATTCTTTTGGCAATAATCCCGAAGCTACTAAGCTATCTGCTCTTAAATGTTTTCCAAATTGTCCTGCTATTATCACTTCGCCAACATCCATAGCTTCAATGTTCAAATACAATAGCATAGCTTCTATACCTGATCTAATCGCTCCTTTAGCAAGCTGTATTTGCCTCAAATCACTCTGATATAATCTAAAATTTCTATCATCTCGTTTTATTTCAAAATATCTTTTGCTATCATGCTCTCCAACTAAATCTTTCATATCTTCGCTTAACAAATCTGGCTTTTTTAGCCTTCCCGTTTTTCCAATAAGCTTAGACTTAGATAGCTCTCCCAAAACATCTAATATAGCACTTCCACAAATTCCTACAGCTACTTTGTCTCCTATGGTTTTAGATTCTATTGTTCCATCGTTATTTATTTCCAAAAATTCTATAGCTCCATCTTCAGCCCTCATACCGCATGAGATATTTGCCCCCTCAAAAGCAGGTCCTGCTGCACATGAACAGCAAACCATCTTCTCATTGGTCTTTAGAACCATTTCTCCATTGGTTCCTATATCTATAAATAAGGTAGTATGCTCTTTCTGATTCAAATTTGAAATTAATATACCTGCACTTATATCTGAACCAATGAAGCCCCTTATAGGTGGCAATATATATACTTTCCCACTAACCAAATTTTTAAATCCAATGTTTTCAAAAGTTTCTATAACAGAATTTTCGACTAATGATTTATATGGATATTTACCAAGTGATATGGCATTTAGTCCTAATAAAAAATGAAGCATAGACGTATTTCCTGCTATAGTCATAGCTCCTATGTTTTCAATATTTATATCAGCTTTTTTTGCAAGTTTATAGCCCAATCCATCTATACACTCAACTATTTTTCTTTGAATTTCTCTTAATTCTCTCTCTCCTCTATTTTGATACTCTATCCTTGAAAGAACATCTAAACCATATGTCTTTTGGGGATTTATGGCATATTCTTCTTCCACTATAGTCCCAAGTTCATAAGAAAATAGGCTAGCTATTACCGTTGTAGTCCCTATATCAACTGCTATTCCAAACGGTTGACCACTTATCAAATGCTTGTTTGAAAGAAGCGATGGTGATACCTCTTCATAGACATCAATATCTTCTTTCAAAAATGAAAATTCACTTTTAGAATCTTCTTTTAGATTAACTACTATATTTTTTTCGGGTCTGTATATACAAGCCAATCTCCAACCATATTCGAGTTCATCTTTTGAAAAGAATTTAATTTCTTCTTCCGACCACTTATTATCATTTCCAGATTCTATAATCACTCTGCATTTACCACAAACACCTTTGCCTCCACATGGAGCCTCTAAATCTACTCCATTTAGCCTCATAATATCTAATATGCTAGCTCCAGTACTACCATCTACTTCTATATCACCCTCATTAGTTCTAAATACTATTTTAATCACAAAAAACACCTCTTTTCATCGCTCTAATATTTTTAAGAGGTGTTCCCATGCCAAGCCCACAAGCTGGCGACAATATATTAACGCCTTGCTCGACACACTTTTTCGATATTTGTTCTATCTTATCTTCTTCACCATATTCAAGCGTATAGGTACTTACATTCCCCATTATAGCTTTATCTTTAACAAATTCTTTAACT
>JAOAQY010000190.1 GCA_025210965.1 Tissierellales bacterium | reverse complement strand
TAGCATTAGAGCTAATGCTCCATCACCAGTTATATTACAAGCTGTACCGAAGCTATCTTGAAGGGCAAATATTGCCATCAAGAGCCCTACGCCAGATGGGTCGAATCCCAATATACTAGTAACTATAGCTAGGGATGCCATAACTGTTCCGCCTGGAACTCCAGGAGCTCCTATGGCAAATATTCCAAATAGTACAGAGAATAGAAGTATAGTTGGAACAGATGGCAGTGATCCATATAGTATCATAGATATGGTCATGCAAAAGAATGTTTCTGTCAAAACGGAACCACATAGATGTGTAGTTGCACCAAGTGGTATGGCGAAGTCTACTACTTCTGGAACTAGAGTTTTAGATTTGTGTGCGCATTTTAGTGAAACTGGTAGTGTAGCAGCACTAGACATAGTTCCAACTGCTGTTAGATAAGCAGGACCATAGTGTTTTGCAACTTCTAGTGGATTTGTCTTGGAGATGAATCCAGCTATAGAGTAAAGTATTGCTAGCCATATGAAATGCCCTATTAGAACCAATACTATTACTTTCAAAAATATTGGCAATTGTTTTGTCAAACTACCTGTATATGCTAGACCTGCAAATGTTGCTGATATGAAAAATGGAAGTATTGGAATGACTATTTTGTTCACGATTGCGAGAATCATATTTTGCATTTCATTTAAGAGTTTTTCCATTGTTTCTGATTTGGTCCATATGACAGATATTCCTGTCAATATAGCTAGAACTAGAGCAGTCATAACGGGCATGACTGGTTGTAAGCTCAGTTCAAATGCTGTTTTGGGAAGTTCTTTTAGTGATTCAGCCTGACTAGCTATGTGCAAGTGAGGTATGAGCAAATATCCAGCTATAGCAGAGAAACAAGAGGCTCCTACCGCAGATAGGTAAGATATACCTAGAAATGTTCCAAGCATTTTGCTTGCGTTGTTTTTTAGCCCGGTAATAGCTGGAGTGATAAATCCAAATATTACAAGTGGAACTGTGAAGAAAATAAAAGAACCTAGAATTTCTTTTATTGTTGTTATGATTGCCATTACATCTTTACTTACAAATAGACCTAGTAAAACACCTATGAAGATACCTAGAAGTAATTTAGGTATCAATCCAAAACTTTTTTTGTTACTCATTTTTATCCTCCCTTAAAAATTAATTGATATAAATCCCAACCGATTATAACATAGTAAAGGAAAAATGACAATGAGTTAAAAATAAATTAATGACAAGTGAATATCGATAAGGAAAAAAGATAATTAAAAATAGAGAAAAGCAGTTGAAAGAAAAAAGTATTTGTGATAAAATACGTACAAGATTAAATCGAGCGCGATTGAAAGGGTGAGGCTGTTGAACGATGATATTTTAAAGTTGGATAATCAACTTTGTTTTGCATTATATTCATGTTCAAAAGAAATAATTAAGAAATATACTCCTATATTGAATCAATTTGGCATAACATATACGCAGTATATTGCATTGTTAGCACTATGGGAAGAAGATAATATTATGGTAAAGGATCTTGGAGCAAAGTTGTATTTAGGATCTAATACATTAACACCGGTATTAAAGAAATTAGAAGAGCTTGGATTAGTTACGAGAACTAGGCACAAAGATGATGAAAGAAATGTTTATATCAAACTTACGATGAAAGGT
Source organism: Tissierellales bacterium (assembly GCA_025210965.1). Taxonomy (NCBI): domain Bacteria; kingdom Bacillati; phylum Bacillota; class Tissierellia; order Tissierellales; species Tissierellales bacterium. The sequence goes on along the minus strand of JAOAQY010000190.1, from coordinate 10,916 downwards.
ATTGATATGAAAAAACAAGCTATAGTAATTCCACAAGAGGCATTTTGTCATACAGGACTTAGTATAGAAGAACTGAGAAATATTCGAGAGAGTTTAAAGTTATTACTTGGAAATTTGTTGAATGATGGTAATTAAGTTTTAAAAATAAATATATAGGGAGTGTTGCAAAATGGAAAAGGTAATTAAATTTTTGGAAAAAAATAGATCAGGTGTTTTGGCTACATCAAAAGATAATAGGCCGCATGCACGACCACAGCATGTACATTTGATAAAAGATGGTAAGTTTTATTTTACTACTTCAAGTGCTAAGAAGGCATATGCTCAGCTTGAAGAAAATCCGTATATAGAATTTGTGGTGACTACTGATGATTTCAGTATTGTAAGGATAAGTGGAGAAATAAAGTTTACTGAAGAAATAGCTGAGAAGCAAATGGTTATAGATAATGCTCCTTTAGTAAAAAAAGGATATCAAACAGCTGATAATCCAGTACTTAAAGTGTTCTATTTAGAACATGGAAATGCTAGTTACATGAAGTTGATGTCAGGGCAGCCTGCTGAAGAGTTTACGTTTTAGATTTTTTATAGTTCACAGACTAAAAACGCTATGTATTTAGCATAGTGGTAGTTCAAATAAGTGCAACCTACCCCAAAAATCAAAATTGTTTACCCGAAATCAACTGGGTATAAACATAATAGGAACTAGCAGTTATATTCTATTTTGAAGGAGGGGTAGTTTGTTATGTTTGAGAAAAGGGGAAAGGTTTGTGCTTTTTTAGTAGTATTGTCTGTTTTTTTGTGTTTGTTTGGGAGTATAAGTGTGGGTGCAGAGGAGAGCTGGACGGAGTGGGAGCAAAAATCTGGTGTAGATTCAGCGAAAGTTTGGACTGTAGTATTTTCTAAGACGGTGGACGAAAGTAGTGTATCTAGTGAAAGTATTTATGTGAAGAATTCAAATGGTGATAATGTTACGATTATCAGCGAATTAGATGATACGCTCAAAAAGATTATGGTGAAACCAGAGGCTAATTATGAGCTTGGAAAGACGTATACACTTTATATTACTGGGCTCAAATCACAGAGTGGGCTTGATTTGAAATCTGATATAAAAATGGATTTTGTGATATCTAGTGGAGATGTGAATAATAATTTGAAATTAGCAGAGAATATGGATGAGTTTGTATATAATTTTGATTTGCTTAATAATCATTATGACGAAAATGTTGCCAAAATGGCTGAAACAGAGCTTAAAACTCAGAGTATGGAGATGGCGAAAGATGATTTTGAAGCTGCGTTAGAACCTTCTACTACTATAGCTATCAAAACTACTGTAAGTGATTTAATCAAGACTAATGTTGTGAATCAAAATATTGCAGGTATAGACATACCTTCTGAGTTTACGAATCCTCTACCAGCAGGTGGAGTCATGCCAGCACCACCTGGAGCGTGTCCAGCGGCGGCCAATCCACAGGTTACTTTTGCAAACAAGGGCGGGGCGACTATTACTCCAGAACTGCTAAGTGGTATAAGTTCTATACCATCTGACATGATACTTCAGGGACAGAGTCAATTTGACAGTGTATTGCAATCGGCTATAACCAATCCGCTATTGGCTATGGAATTAGCTAATCCTGAAGGCTGGAATACCAATGTATGGGATAAACTTAGTGCCAAAAGACAGACGCTTACATCTCTTTTAGATTATCAAGTTTGGACGGTTGCAAGTGATATAGAATCGCAGGTTGTAACTCAGTTTAGGTCAAGTATTGCATCGGCACAACAATTACCAGAGACGGTATTAGCGGCGTTTGATGCATCTAATAAGAACGGGTGGTTTTATAGCAAAGCACCTACTGCGTCAGATAGTTTTGGTAGAATGGATATAGAAGCTGAGCTTACAGGTTCTATAACTGGAACAGTATATGAACAGAGAGGTTTTAATATACTTGGAGCTGGTCAATTGCCAGTTTATACTACTCAAACTGGATATGGAACTATATATTTTACTCATCCAGAGCTTGGATTGATGACATTTGATGTGAATATTGCATTAGATGAATTTGATGTTCTTGGTAGAGCGGTAGCAGGGACTGTAACTGCAAACGGTACAGGAGAACATAGTGATTATAGTGTGGTATTTAATTTTAAATCGGATGGTACAAAAGAAGGACAGGTATATGAAGCTGGGAATTTAGTTGGAAGACTTACTATGAGCGTAGATGCTGTTAGGTTTGAAAATTATATAGATGTGGAATCGGAAGAAGAATTCCCTCTAGAGCAATAGTACTCTAGTGAAGGATATGCCATGAAATATTAAATGCCGTGGATGAAATTCAGTTCTTAGCTGAATTTTATCCACGGCATTATTCTTTGCATTATTTTTTTGTTTAATTCCAAAGTTATTCTTTCGTGTATTATTTATCTTTGTATTTAAATTTCAAAAATCTGATGTATTCGTCTATTTGATCTAAAGCTTCCTGTGGCAATTCGCCGAAGTTTTCTTTTAGGGCAAATGATTTTTTCTCTGATGCTGAGTATTTAAATCCGCCTCTCTCATCTGTTCTACCTAGAAGATAGTCTACAGATACATTGAAGTGATCGGCTATTTTGATTTTGAGTTCATCATCTGGAGAGCTATTTCCATTTTCGTACATGGAAACAGTTGATTTTGCTATTCCAAATATTTTACCAAATTCAGATTGAGTTAGTTTTTTCTCTTTTCTTAATAATTTTATTCTCTCAGGTAAATTTGACATATTGCCTCCAGTTCAAGGTTTTTAAACTAATATTATTATACAACAAAAGCAAATTAAAGAGATTAGAATTTACAAATCTTGTACTCATGCTCAAAAAAGACTTGATAATTCAAAAGACTTGAACTATAATATAATTATAAAGTTCAAGAATATAAAACTTATGGGGATAAGTTGTTGAGTATTGAAGTTGATTCACAAAATGACGTTTTAGTTGTTGCCTTTGTTTTCATTTTTGTATTTTAGTTTCAATAGTCTTATGTATTCATCTATTTGATCGATGGCTTCTTGAGGCAGTTCTTCTACGCCTTCAACTAAATTGTATCGCTTGATAGTCATAGATGGTTTGTCGTGGTTTCGCTCATCTGATTTGCCTATTAGATAGTCAACGGAAACATCAAATAAATTTGATAGAAAAGCAAGGGTTTCTATATCGGGCTCTCGTTCGCCGAGTTCATATTTTGAAATAGCAGTATTTCTTATATTTAACTTGTCAGCAAGCTCTTTTTGAGTCAAACCCAATTCAGTTCTCAATAGTCTAAGTCTTTTGGCAAACATAAAATCCCCCCTCACTATAATTCTATAGTGCCCATAATGGGAAATCAAGAAAAAAGTAAAAAATACCCAATACGGGGAAACTGGTGTTGACGTTATTAAATTATAGCTATATAATATAAACAAAAGAAAACCCCATAATGGGGAATAGGGAGGAGAGAATTGTATGTATGAGCATTTAAGAGAGTTGAGATGCAAAAAGGGGTTTACATTAAAACAGATGTCTAAATTATTGGGATATTCATCGCCGAATGCTTACGCAAGAAAGGAAAAGGGCGATCGGAATTTTACGATAGAAGAGGCGAGAAAGATTGCAGAGTTTTTTGAGGAGTCAATAGAGAATATATTTTTTAAATAGACAGTCCCCATGAAGGGGAGATGTGTACATAGTGTATTTGGTAAACTAGAGAGGAGGAGAATTATGAGTCAATTAAAAAAGAGTATCATAAAAAGTAGTTCGCACAAGAGCACTTGTGGTATAGAGTTAGGTGCAATAAGGGATGATGAATGGGAATATTTGTTTAGGGGAAAATTTGATATAGATGAACTTAGAAAGGGAAATGAGTATTTGACATTTGATATTTACAGAAGATTTTTGACTCAAAAAGATTATATGAAAGTTACGAATTTATTAGAAGAAGCAGGGCTTATAATATCGAAATCTATAAATGACAATAGAGTTCTGATTTTGGATATGTATGATTTGAGCGAGCATATAGAAAAATCCGATAAAATAGGGGGCAAACGTAGCGAAGATAATGTTTTGAAAACTATAAATAGTATAGTAAATAAGCAAATGTCTATTGAGAGAACGGTAAATTCAAATAACAAAAATAGAGAGCTATTTTCAGCGATCAACAGGCTTGAGAGTTCAAATAGGAAGTTAAAGATGGCAATGATAGCGTGCGTGATAGGGGTAGTTGTCGTTGGATTTATGATTTAGAGATTCTACTGTGTTTTTTGTTAGCTAAAATTATATTTTGTAAAAAGACTAGAGGAATATAATCTCTATATATAGAACTATTACAGTATAAAGGAAGTTATAATACCTGAGAACCCCACGTCTTTAGACGCTGGGAGTTTCAGATTGGAATAGAATATATGGGGAGGGAATATTTTGAGAACAATAGTAATTGGCCCAGCGGGTAAAATGGGAAAGTTGATAGCTAGAATAGTTCATGAAAGAGAAAATATGAGTTTGGTAGGAGCAGTTGGCCCAAGGGGGAGAGAGTATATTGGAAGAGATGTAGGGGAAGTGGCATCTATAGGTGAGCGCACAGGTGCTGTAGTGGTGGACGATATTGAGAATATAATAGATGAATGTGATGTGATAGTAGATTATACGGCGGCAGAGTGTTCTATGGAGATGATGGAAATTGCTTTAAGGCATGGAAAATCATTTGTGTGCGGAACGACAGGTTTTTCTAAAGAGCAAATGGGTAGAATAGAGGAGATTTCTAAACAGATACCTTTAGTATATGCTGCGAATACATCTAGAGTTGTGAATTTGATGTATAAATTATTGGAGATAACGGCTAAAGCTATTGGCGATGTAGCTGATATCGAGATAGTTGATATGCACGATAAAAACAAAAAAGATGCTCCAAGTGGTACTGCTAAGGAGATGGGAGAGGTCATAGCTAAGGCGCTTAGTCAGGATATATCGGATATAGCTAGTTATGGAAGAACATCGGAGCGAGAGAGCGGAAGTATAGGGTATCACTCACTTAGAGCAGGCGATATATCTAGTAGCCACACTGTCATGTTTGGTTTGATGGGAGAGAGACTTGAGATTACCCATCATGCTCACAATTGGGAGTGTTTTGCTCAGGGCGCTTGTGAATCAGCTATGTATTTGAAGGGCAAACAGGCAGGACTCTATACTGTGAAAGACGTACTTGGAATATAGTACTTGGAGATATGGATTGTGAGATAAGAATTATTGGGGATTAAATTATATACTTTTTCTAAAGTGGAAGTAGTTTAAAAATAGATGTAGTCTAAAACTTCAATTGAAGTTTTAGACTACATCTATTTTTAGTGGTGAATTCTACTATGATAGAATCCTTATTTTTTATCATTAAAATGCTGTCTTTTTCCAGAATATTTCTTGATGTTTTGTTTCCAATACTTCAAATAGAGCAAATATAAAGGTTTTTCCGTTTACATGAATTTTTTGGAGATTTATGCGGAATTGGACAGGTTCTCGTAGCTCTACATTAAATAAGTCTTCGTATATGATGATTTTCTTTAAATCATCGTTGTTTATTAGGTCATTTACTTTCCAAATATTCATGTTCGAAATGTACTTTGTTGCTCTTTTGCTTATTAATTCTGATTTTTTCCAGCCGGTGAATGTACAGAAGTTGTCATTTACATCAATTATTTCTTTTTCTAAATTAGCAAGAACAAGCCCATCGTATATACCTGAAAAAACAAATTGCAGTCTGTTTTCGCTTATGGAATTTATGAGTTCATTTGCTGTTAAAATGGTGTGATCTGTAAGAATAGGTAAGTCAACGCACAACGCATTTCCAAGTTTTTTCAAAGTTTTCATTGATGGAGATACTCTACACATTTCTATATCAGATAGATATGAATTAGATATCTCTGCTAATTTTGCTAATTCGACTTGTTTGATACCCCTATTTAGTCTAATAGCTCGTATTTTTTCACCTAATTTCATGATTTTAGATACTCCTTTCAAATGAGCCGCTCGAAATTTAGTACCTAGCCCCCCAATGTAATTATATAGTAAAGATTCATAATACAGAAGGCAAAATGAATGAATCGTGATTAAGTATCAATTAAATTACTAAATCTACGATAAGATTCTGTTTTCTAAATTTATTGCTTTGGAATTATATAGTTATCTTTGTAGTGTGATTAGTAGAAGAGATCAACCTTAGAAAGATTTTACTATAACTCAAATCCCATGTCTATACAAATAGCGGAGTTAATGCACATATTAGGTTACGTTTTACAAAAAATACGAAAATACAGAAACATGATTACTATTATATTATAAATTAAATTAATAGGCCTGAATAGGCCTATTAAAAATTATTATATCTTGAATTTTTTTATATCTTTTTCTAATTCATAGATTAAAGATTTCATTTCACTCATGTTATTTACGATATCTTCTAGATGAGATGATTGTTTGTAGGCGGCATTTGATATTTCTTCAGAGCTAGCAGCAGTTTCTTCTGTTACAGCAGATACTGTAGTTATAGCATCTATTATGTCGTCTTTGTCGATGTAAATTTTATCTGTATGATTTTTTGCTGTATTTATTTTTTGTATGAATAATTCTAATTGCTTTGCTGTTTGATGAAATATTTTATCAGTTGAGGCTATTGTTTCGTTTTGTGCATCAATGATATTTTCAAAATCACTCATAGTAGTAGTAGCTTTGTTTGATTTTAATTGTATGTTTGTGAGAATTTCCTTTATTTCATTTGTAGCAGATGATGTTTCAACTGATAGTTTTCTTATTTCATCTGCAACTACTGCAAAGCCTTTTCCTGCTTCGCCAGCACGAGCAGCTTCTATACTTGCATTTAAAGCGAGTAGATTGGTTTGTTCAGCAACGCTATCTATGAGAGATATTATATCTTCGGCATTGTTTGCGTATTGGTTTGTTTCTTTGATAACTGAATTTACTTCTTTTGTTTTATTGTTACTTTCCTCAGTTTTTTCATCTAGCAATTTCATGATATGCATTCCCTTTTGGGTTAATTCAGATGTATTAGATGATATGTCTACTATTTCAGATATTATGTTACTAGAATCTTCTATTTTGCTACCAAGACCGTTCGATTTTTCAGATATAGTTTCTGTGTCATTAGCTTGTTCTACTATACTAGCTGATATTTGCTGTATGCTGGTGGTTATTTTTGATGTTATATCGTGAGAAACTTCGGTCATATCTGCAACTTCTTGTGTAGATTTCTCTACTCTTTCAAATGAATTTTTTATGTTTGATAGAGTGTGTTTTATATCATTTTGCATTTTTCCCACAGCGGAGCCTAGTTCTCCGAATTCGTCTCGTCTATTTGTGAGTGATGCAGGAATATCATTTGTGAAATCTCCAGATGCTATAGTTTTAAGGTGAGAAACGGTAGCATTTAGCGGAGTTGTAATCTGCTTAATTGTAAAAAATAGTGCTGCTAACATTCCTATTAGTGCAAATATCATTACGATTATTAGATTTGTATTTATAGAATTTATTTCACGACTTATATTTGATAACGGAGTTTCTACTACGAGAATCCAAGGTGTTTTTATTTCACCCACTAGTATTGGCTTTATCTTTCTTGTTACATCTTCTTTAAAATAATCAGAGAAGGCTGTGTCTTCATAGTCTTTTTCTGATTTAACTATTTTTTTCAATAGTTCTAATTTCTCATCATTTAGTGTGGTTCCAAATAGTGATTCATCAGAACTAGCTATGTATTGTCCATCGTAGGATAGTAGTTTGATATTTACATCACTTTTTTCATTTACAAGTTTCATTACAAAATCTTGAAATGTATCTAGATACATATCTATACCAGCGACTCCTATAAATTTACCATTTGTTTCTATAGGATATACTAGACTAGTTACAAACACATTTCTATTGTTGACATTGTCAAGATACGGTGCTCTTGCTATAGCGTCTCTGTTTTTTTTCATGTCGTAGAAGTAGGGCGATGGTTCCATGTTTTTATCTAATTCTATTTTTGAAACTATGCCATCATCTTTTGCGAAGAACGTGACATATCTTCCTGAGTTGAGTTCACCTTCTTGCCCAGCTAATTCGCTATCTCTGCCATCTATAGCATTTGTCTCGCCAAGAATCCATATGGCATTTATGGCATCATCATCTTCTAGTATTGATTTCTGAATATTGTTTAGTTCGGTTCTAACCAAGACATCGTTTCTAGCTAAACCCTCTACACTGCTTGCGAGTGCTTTTGTTGTGTTGTAGGCGTTTTCTAGTTTATCTTTGACCAGAACGCTGTATTCGTAGGCAAAGTTTGATATTTCAAGATTTTCCCTTTCTACTACTATTTCTTTAGCTCTTTTAGTTACTATAAAACTTAATATGCAGAATACTAATGTCAATATGATGCAAATTGTACCCATAATTTTGAATCTGATACTTCTAGATTTCATTGATATTCTCCCCTTTTTCAGTACTATTGTGTATAAGCCCCAAATGATTTTACTACAATTTGATTATCACGTCTATATAAATGAGATTATTAGTATTAAGGTATAGAAATATTTTTTGAAAATTACGCAAATAGGGAATTTTTAGATGCTGCTGATAATTTAGAAGTAACAGAAAATCAAAAGGAACATGTTATAAATATAAATGCTATTTGAAAATCTAGTGACTTAGTAGTACCGTAAGTTGTAATGAAAGTAGATATAACAGCGAAAGATAAAGTAACTACAGCAGAAAAAGTAACAGCGGCAGCATCGGAATTAGATGCGGCAGTAAAGATATATAATGAAGCGAAACAGGATGGCGCAAAAGAAGAAGTAACAGAATAGTTATTAGTGGGTAGATGCCTTGGTCTCATTTTTAAGACCAAGGCATTTTTTGTTATAAGCTAAATTAATAGAAAAATACAAATAATAGTAATTTTACATAATTGTTGAAAAAAAGATTAGTGAAAGATTACAATTAGTAGACGCGATTAAAATTACTTAATTGCGTCTACTAATTTTTATGGGGAGAGAAGGGTATGAAAAATTCAAAAAAAATAGTATCACTTTCGCTAGTAGCTAGTATGCTTATAAGTAGTACGGGGTCGTTTGCTATGCCTAGTGATATGGTGGTGATTGGGGACAAGGCGTTTGAAGTAAAAGATTTAGAATTGCAAGGGCTGAGAGATGAAATAAATGATGCCATTATGAGTTCGGATGATATTTACTATAATCTGGGAGAATTCACAGATAATAAATATTTAAGAGTTGATGGTGACATGGAAATAACTGATGATGAGAAGACATCTATTGGGAAAGTAGATCTTTATGATAATAACGGAAATATTATTGAATTTTCTAGTTTTGATAGTGAAAAGGGAAATGCGAATATTGAATATAAGGAAGATTTACAGCAGCTTATAAATAATAAGCATGTAGGGTCTATAAAATTGATGTCTGATTTGGATTTGGAATCAGAATCTCTTGGAATAAATCAAGCAGTTGATTTGGATTTGAATGGACATAAACTCAAGGGAGATATAGTTATAAATACTGAATCAGAGGGAAATATGAGCATAAAAGGTTCTGAAAATTCAGTACTTGAGGGAAATTTAATAATAAATACTAAAAATGTAGAATTTGTGGTAGATGAAAATACAAAGATAGATGGTACTACGATAATACAAGATATAAATGGAGCTAAATTTGTAAATAAAGGATCGCTATCAGAAGTAGTGGTAGAAGACCCTAATGGAATTGGTTTTCAAAATGATGGTGATGTAGAAGTATTGGATATAAAAACAAAGGCTAAGATAGTTGTAGAAGGAGATAAGCAAATATCTAAGTTAAAAGTAGAAATGGAAAATGCTGATATAGATTTATCTGTAGATGTAGCTAGTTTGATTGCTGATAAGCCATTTAAAATGGTTAAAAAGAAAAATGCAAATATAAAAAAATTAGAAGGTAAAAAGAAACATGAAATAGTGGTTAAAGATGAAAGCGGTAAAGTACTAAGCACTAGCGAGGTTGTAGATTCAAACATTCACAGTGGCGGAAGTTCATCAAGTCAAACTACTACACCAACTGTACCAACAAAGCAAGAAGTAAATATAAAGAACGTGTATCTGAAGAGGGCTATAAATAAGTCACTAGATCGTGATGAAGATGCTGTAATTACGATTGAAGATATGTTGAATTTAAAGAAGTTAGACGGAACTGTCATTGAGTATCAAAAAGGAAAAGATAACACATTATATCGTGGTATTGACGATTTAACTGGTCTTGAATACGCTAAAAATTTGGAATGGGTAGATTTAAGAGAGAACAAAATATCAGATCTTTCTCCACTAGCAGGAGCAACTAAGCTTAAATGGCTAGAGCTTACTAGAAATATGATAACGGATGTATCTCCACTAAAAAATATGAAAGAGCTTGAGCATCTAAATATTTACAATAATTCGGGAATCATAGATGTGAGTCCGCTAGCGGGTCTTACTAATTTGAAGTGGATTGATATGCATTATTGCAGCAGGGATATAAATGGTGGATTTGCTCCACTAAATGTGGATACTTTGACAACTTTAAAGAAATTAGAGTATTTGAGTATAGAGGCAAATGATATAACGGATGTGAGCTTTGTCAGTGAACTGCCTAGCTTGACTACATTTAGCTGCAATAATACTTATGTTACGGATATTGGACCAGTTCAAGATATAGCGGTTTTATCGTATAACGATTGGTCGGGTGCTCATTTCTTCAACATGTTTGGACAAAAACTTAAAGAACCAGTGAGTATAAATGCAGAGGCAAAGGGAACTGAATTCCGTTTTAAATCTCCAGTGAAAAACAACGAGGCGTATAAGAAAAAGGTTGAAGAAGATGCTGCCGCTATGGGAGAGGTAATTCATG
>JAOAQY010000189.1 GCA_025210965.1 Tissierellales bacterium | reverse complement strand
TTTCCTATTATATAAGCAGATATCATAGATATAACAAGTCCAGCAGCTATTATTATACCTATTAACATCATTATCTGATCTACCACTCTTGTAACCTCACGCGCTGGTATACTAGATGCTATCGTCCAGCCATTTTTTAGCTTAGCAAATCCAGCGATCTTTTTCTCTCCACTTAGCGTAATCTTCGCATGACCTACTCGTGACTCAGCCATCTCGTCAACAGCCTCATCACCTCCATCAAAACTTTCGAGGCTAGTTCCTCTTTCTTCAGTAGGATGAACTATAAATTCATAATCTTCATTCATCATATAAATGTATCCACTACCATAAAGTTTTATAGAATTTAAATGCTCTGCTACATCCGATACATTAAAATCCATTCCGACTACGGCTATTACGCTACCATTTTTTACCACCGGCATGGCATAAGATGTAACTAACTGTCCTGTTGCATCATTGTATGGAGCTGACCAAACTGGCTTTTTAGTATCTATCGGAGTATAAAACCACTCCGTATTTGAAGCATCTCTATCAAAATAAGAAAGATCAAACTCTTTCTGTCTAGCAAAATTATTATTTTCATCTGCCTTAAACCAAATATCGTGAGCAGATTTAAAAACCTCACTATTGAAATAAATATACACACTCTTTGTATAATTTAATTTCTTAGCTACGTCTCCTACTGTTTTTACATAATTGCTCTTAAAATCCACCATATATTCTGGATCATTTAATGCTTCACTGAGATTGAAATTTGACTCTAAATTCTGTGAAAGCATCTGAACTGCAGTTTCCGTGGTATTGAAGCTTCGGTCTATCATCTCAGTATGTTTTGAGACTGTCTCCTCAGCTAGTTTCAATGCCTCGCTTGTAAATTCTTTAGATACTTTAAGCCCCACTATGCTTCCAATTCCAAGAGATATAATCATACCAACCATGACTATAGCTACTGTAATCTTCGTACCTATCCTTTTAAACTTTAACATGCTACTCCCTCCAACTTCTCTTTCCCCTTATTTTTTAGCCCTTTCATTACAATATTTCAGCCGTATTTCTAAATTATTGTAATATGTATTAAATTTCCCAAATATGTTATTATTATAACACAAATCATTCATAATCAAGGTTAAAAAAACATATAATTCGAAATTTTCAATAGCGATTTTCTTATATTTAGGTACAAAAAAAACGCCTATAAAAGCGTCTTATCTGGCGTCCCCAGGAGGATTCGAACCCCCGGCCTCTCCCTTAGGAGGGGAGCGCTCTATCCTACTGAGCTATGAGGACTTAACAATAATATATTACAACACTAAACCAGATTTGTCAATTTCAAACAAAAAAACAGGAACGCTCCATACATTAAAGAGTCCCTGCAATACCTTTTCCCAAACAATGTATACCCGCCTCATTATAGTTAAAACACCTTTTTTCAGCATTTTTTACATGTTCCTAAAATAAAAGAAGCCTTAGCAAATAGCTATGACTTCTCTTCCCCATTGAACATCCACTTGAATTTCAAAAATATTATACACTAGAGGGTCTTCTTGAGATAATATTTTCAAAATTCAATATGAAAACCTCCGAAATATCGGATCCATATATCAAAACGCTCTGCGCTGATATCTTAATTAATATAATCTAGCTCCAACTTTTAATATGCAAAAATCTACTACATATATAACATCAAACTAGATATTTCTCTATTTAAGCAAATAGCTCTTTAAGTTTGGTTACAAAAATCACTAGTATAGCTAATGGCGCTAGTAACTTTATGCTAAAAGCATAAAATCCTCTCCAAGCAAAGCTAAGCTTGCCTTCATTGCTGACCTCTTTAGCTACATTGTCTGTACCCCATACCCATCCAACGAATACACACACTATCAAACCACCTAGTGGCAACAATATATTTGAAGCTGTCTTGTCGAATAAATCGAAGAAGCCAAGACCAAAAATCTTTACATCACTCCACACGCTAAATGACAGTGTAGATGGAATTGAAAGTGCAAAAAGTGCTGCTCCTACTATAACAGTGGCTTTCTTTCTAACCCAATTGAACTGCTCAGAGCAGAATGTTACCACAACTTCCATAAGTGAAATAGTAGATGTAAGTGCCGCTATACCTATTAGCGCAAAGAACAATGTCGCGAACACGCCGCCCATAGGCATCTGCTCAAATACTGCTGGAAGTGTTATAAATATAAGTCCAGGACCTTCTGTTGGCTCAAATCCAAATGCAAATACCGCTGGGAATATAACCACACCAGCCATAAGAGCAATAAGTGTATCTGCTATAGTAACTTGAATACTAAGTGCTCCCAAGTTTTCATTTTTACCAATGTATGAACCATAAGTGATTATGATACCCATACCTAAACTAAGTGAATAGAAGGCATGTCCTAATGCCTCTAATATAACACTTGGGTCCTTTAAATAACTGAAATCTGGACTAAATAGAAACTCTAAACCTTTAGATGCTCCTTCTAAACTAACTGATTTGAACATCAAATATACTAATAATAACAATAATACAGGCATAAGTGTCTTACTGACTTTCTCTATACCAGATTTTACTCCAAATAGACAAACTACAGTAGTAAGTGCTAATACCACGAAACAAGCCGCTACATTTTCTACTGGCGATGAAATAAGTCCATTAAAGAAACTATCTTGTGAGCCCGATGGAATCTGCATAAGCGCTCCACTAGCTGCACGGAATAAATACGATCCTACCCAACCTGCAATCATAGCATAATAAGACAATATGATAAACGCAGTCATTACTGCCATATAACCGCCTAAATGCCAAAAACCAGTCTTTTTTACAGCTCTAAATGACTGAACTGCATTTCCCATAGCATGACGTCCTAGTGAAAACTCTGAAAGCATAACTGGTAAACCTATAAGTGCAATACATACTAAATAAACTAAAATAAATGCGGCTCCACCATTTTGTCCTACTATAAACGGGAATTTCCATATATTACCTAGACCGATTGCAGATCCTGCCGCTGCTGCTAGGATTCCTAACTTCGACCCAAAACTCTCTCTTTCCATCTTCTTCTCTCCTCAAAAAATATTACGCTAGAAACCATTTCACTATATTCCTCGTCAGGTTTTAGTAAAATCGATTATTATGTCATCTTTACAATCATCTTTTACTTTTCTAGGCAATAAAAAAATCCCCATAGAAAAGATTACTCTAATCTATAGGGACGATTAATCATATCGTGGTACCACCCTATTTTGCTAAAAAGCCTCATTGTAAGATCGGATCATAAATCGAATCTCTGTCATGTAACGGTGACTACCGACCAAATCTTACTTATTTCAGACTGGCTGCTCTAGAGTGATCATACAATACATACTCGACATCGGTTCTCACCAACCACCGACTCTCTGAAGTCTCTGCACATATCTTTCTCTCCGTCTTAGCATTTGTTTAAGTTCTGCGTTGAAGTCATTATACTAAAATCATTGAATAAAAGTCAACACTTTTTTTCATTTTGTTAATAACTAGATAATCAAGTAACCGGTTACTTTGTGTTTTTAATCGCATTCATAATTTTTAAAAATTTTATGATTTTTTTATTTTTTATAGCTATTTATATCAAAAGTCTTCAACATTTTGAACCAATTCTCCATCTACATAACTAACCCAATCACTTAGTCCGCCTAAATAAATCCTAGCATCATATCCAATTTCACTTAAACCCAAATAAGCAACGCATGCACTGAGACCAAGTCCACTATAAACTATGATTTCCTCTGCATCTTCCAAATATCTATAATGCTCCTCCAATTGGTTTGGATTTAATATATTTATATCACTACCGAGCTCTAAGTTCTTGCGCCAATAGTGATGCCGAGCGCCTTCTATGTGCCCAGTTTTCTTATTTCCTTCTACACCGGCATAATCTCTGTAATTTCTAACATCAATCACCACTTTATTGTCTAGCACAAGTGAGTCTAAAAGACATTTTCTATCACAAATAAAGCTATTGTCAACTTTCAAATCAAACTCAGTTTTTGCAGGCAATTTTGGAATACTAGTTTCTATATTTCCTCCAATGTGATTCCATTCATCCATCCCACCATACAATAAATAAACATCATTTATCCCCATAACCTTGCACACAAACCAAGCTCTAGCAAGTTCTTTCAAATGCTGTCCGTAAAACACCACTTTCTTGCCGGCCATGTATCCTAAATTTGAAAATACATCCTTAAATTCACTCTCTTCGGGGAGACTTCCATAACCTCCATGTTCGTGAATAGGTCCTAAAAATACATCCTCCCACGATAGATAGTATGCTCCAGGAATATGCCCTTTTTCATAATTCAATTGTCCTTCTTCTGGCATAGCTCTGCTATAGCGTATATCAATTAAAATCAAGTCTTTATCTCCTAGATGGTCTTTGAGCCACTTTGCTTTCAAAAAATTTTTCATCAAAAACGCCCCCTCCCCATTCTTGTATTCTTTTTACCCTAGAGACCAGCAATATAACACCTCTGTTCGAAATTGCGCTATTTACGAATTTTACGTTTTCTCTTTTTGAATTATCATCAAGATGTTAAACTACAACCCTTTGCGGGTATGATATAATGGACACACTTTAGACGGACTTATAATTATATTAAGGGGGACTTCCTATGAATGATGTTATTACTAACATAGGTAAATCAACAATTCAACATGGCAAGGACAATAATAGAATATATCTAATGAAATACAAAAACGATGATACAAACGCTTTGATAGATGAATTAAACAATTTAGCTAAGAGTGAGCGCTATGGCAAAATTTGCGCAAAAATTCCAATGATGGAATCAATGGCTTTTATACAAGATGGCTATGAAATAGAAGCAGAAATACCAAAGTTTTTCGGTGGAAAAAACACTTGTTATTTTCTCGGGAAATATTTTTCTATGTCGAGAAAGATGGACAGGTTTAAAGATGATGAGACTATCATACTCGAAATATCAAAGAGTAAGTCATCTAATTTTGAATTAAAGCCATTGGATGAAAACTTCAGCCTTTCAATGCTTGAAGAGAGACATGTACAAGCTATGGCTAATATCTATGATTCTGTATTTGAAAGTTATCCATTCCCTATACATGACCCTGAATATTTGAAGAGTACAATGGCCAAAAACATATTGTACTTTGGCGCATTTGATGGCACAAAATTAGTTGCCCTTTCTTCCGCCGAACTTGACCGAGAAAATCAAAATGCAGAGATGACTGATTTTGCAACCCTAGATGAGTATAAGGGCAAGAATCTATCGCTTCACCTTTTAAAACAGATGGAAGAAGTTCTACCTTTCTATAAAATAAAAACATTATATTCCATCGCTAGAGCTTCGTCTCCTAGTATGAATATAACATTTGCTAGAGCACACTATGTATTTGGCGGAAAGCTTTTGAATAACACGCAGATCGCTGGTAGGATTGAGAATATGAATGTGTGGTATAGGTTTTTGGAATAAAGGATTAGTTATAATTTAATGGTAATGTAATCAAAAAAGCAGATACTGAATTTTCAAATTCAGTATCTGCTTTTTATACTTAGTGCTTCATCATATGCTATTGACACTATCTAAGTACAAGTATATACTCGTTTTGTTAATCATTTAAAAGATGATGATTTTGATTTTTTATGACTATGTCTAATTTAAATCATTCGCCCCTTCTTCATATCCACTGCTGCTTCATGCATATTCTCAGACATTCTAAGCAATAGCTCTATGAGAGTATCTTTTTCCGTTTCTGTAAATCCCTTAGTCATGATATCCGATGATTCTTCTAGCACATCAACGATTGAGTCCCTAGCTATTTTGGCTTTTTCTTCTAGGTATATTTTGTATCTTCTTTTATCATCTTTATCTTTTTCTTTGTAAAGATATCCCTTGTCTACAAGTGCTTTTATTCCCTTTGCGACTTCATGCTTTTCACATTTCAATATGGTAGCTAAGTCTTCTTGGCATATACCTTCTTTATTGTAGATTTGAATCAAATACTTATACTCACTCTTGTTTAAATTGTGCTTTTCAAGACGTTTTCCAATATAATAGGCATTACTTCTAGTTATCTGATCTATAACCTTTCCATACGAAATTTTTTTTGATAATCCTATAGCTTTGTCTTTCAACACAATATCGCCCCCATAATATAACCTCATTTTGGGTATATTATACTATATACAAAAAATAGTTGCAAACTGCTACTATTTAAGTTATAATTTTTTAGTAGCTAATTGCAACTATTTTCGGAGGTGTATCATGTCAAGAGATTATATATTAGGCGAAGAGCGGGAATTTAGTGCACTCATGAAATTGAGTATCCCCGCTACGATAGCTATGCTCGTAAATGCTATCTACAATATAGTAGATACAATGTTCATAGGAAAAGGTGTAGGTGAACTAGCTCTAGCTGGTCTTTCTATATACTTACCTATTCAAATGATTATCATGTCAATGTCACTATTGGTAGGAATCGGAAGTGCATCTGTATTTTCTAGAAAACTCGGAGCTAAAGATAGGGAAGGTGCCGATAAGGTCGTAGGAAATTTGACGTTTATAATGGCTGTATTTTCTGTAATACTTGCAACCACAGGTCTTATATTTTCCGACCAAATCGTAACTCTATTTGGAGCTAGTAAAGAAGTACTTCCCTTTGCATCTGAATATGCACGCGCCATGTTCTTAGGTGTATATGTATTTCCTTTTAGTGTAGCTTCTAACAATATCATAAGAGCAGAAGGTCATGCTAAAAATGCCATGCATGCAATGATATACGGAATGTTCTTGAATATATTTTTAGACTATCTATTTATATATGTATTTGACTGGGGCATATGGGGCGCTGGTTTAGCGACTTCTATATCGAAAGCTTTCAGTTTCTTGTATATAACTATTTACTATTTTGGACGAGTTTCCAGCATAAATTTCAAACTTAAAAATATGAAATTTGATTTAGCAATATCTAAAGAAATGTTCATGGTCGGTTCTTCAGCATTCATAACACAAGCTGCTATGAGTTTTGTAGCTGTCCTTTTGAACTACTCTCTATTAAAATATGGCGGAAATCAAGCTGTATCTATTTACAGCATAGTGTACAAACTTACTTTATTTGTGCTCATGCCATTAATAGGTATAGTTCAGGGAATGCAGCCAATCATAGGCTATAGTAGGGGCGCAAATAATCACACTCGAATAAGAAACACTGTGAAGATGAGTCTACTAACATCAACTGCCATAGCCTGCGTATTGACATTACTCATGTGGATTGTACCAGAGCTGATAGTTGGTCTATTTACAGATTCTAAAGATTTGATAGTAGAGGGCTCTAAAGTTCTTAGAATAATAGTTATGGTATTTCCTCTAATCGGCTGTTATCAAATAGCTGTGGGATATTATCAATCCATAGGACAGGGAAAAGCATCACTTTTCCTATCACTTCTAAGACAGATTATATTCTTCATACCACTAGCTATTGCACTTCCTCATGTAGCAAATCTTGGAATACTTGGTATCTGGTTAGCTTTTCCAATTGCCGATGCATTAACTATATTAGTAACTGGAGTATTTGTGAAATCTAGAATTGATAAGTGATTCATTATAG
>JAOAQY010000188.1 GCA_025210965.1 Tissierellales bacterium | reverse complement strand
TACATAGCCTGTGCTTCCCTTTTGACCTGATCCGATGTCTCCTAGTTCTTTTAGCGGAGCGTCTTTGTGAAGTCTGATTCCATCTGGTGTGTATCCTTTAAGTCTGATTCTAACATCTTCAGCTGTTTTTTCTGTTACGTTCTGAAAGTCTATAAATACTAGACTTGGCTGTCCTGCTTTGAGTGTGTTTCCCTGAATAGAAATATTATCGGGTAGTATCTCTGGTTTTTCATCGCTACCTTCTACTTTTATGTATCCGTAGAATGTATCATTGTCTGTGTACTTTTTATCGTTTTTGTCTTCATATCTTACCTGAAAACCTATTTTGTATGTTCCATTTTTGGCTTTTTTGTCTACGTCAAATTTGAAACTAACTTCTTCCTCTTTACCGTCTCTGATTTTGTCGATTTCTTCTTCATAATCATCAATTTCAATATCTCCTTCAGAAACTACAGGTGTAACTTTGATGTCTTTAGCGTCTAAATCACCTGTGTTTTCTAGTGTGATAGATATCTTGGCATTGTCTCCAGGCTCTACTGTGTCTTTGTCTGGTGATTCTCCCATCACTAGTTCTGCTTTATCATCTTCATCATCTTCATCTTCGTCTGTTTCTTTTTTCTCTTCTTTAATAGGAAGTTTTATATAATCCGATGTAGATTGTTCTCCATATAATAGCTCAAAACTGAATTTTTCACTGCCTGATCCATCATACTCTAATTTAACATTTACTTTTTTAGTAGCGTTCGCTGCTATTGAAGTTGCTACTTTTTCTTTAGATCCTCTGCCATCTAAGCTAAAGGCTGAACCAGAATCTACTTTCAAGTAGATGTCGTTTATCGTAGCATCTGTGTTGTTTTTAAGTTCTAGTTCTAAATCAAAGCTTTCTCCTTTAGATATGTTTGAGTCGCTTGATTTAAAATCTTCTACTGTAATGGCTGTAGATGATGCCATAGCTATAGGGCTTATTGCCACTACGAGCATTACTGCCACTAGTAGCATACTCAATGCCCTGTATGAATTATTTTTTTTCTTTTTGTTCTTCTGCAATTTTTTTTGCATGATGGACATACCTCCTGACGTCTTCTTTCTCTTTTACTTCTACTTTTACTATGTTTCCATCCAATACGTATACTACTTTGTCTGCGTATTGGGCAATTTCTCTATCGTGGGTTACCATTATCATCGTCTGATCGTTTTTTTCTGCTAGATCTAGCATGATACCCATGATTTTGCTTGTGGTCTTTGAATCAAGGTTTCCAGTAGGTTCGTCAGCAAATAGTATGCTTGGCTCTCCTGTAAATGCTCTGGCAATTCCCACCCTTTGTTGCTGACCACCAGACATTTGTGTCGGTTTGTGCTTGATGTAGTTTTCAAGCTCTACAGCCTTTAGATACTTCTTGGCTCTTTTATCTCGTATATGTTTGGGAACCCCTCTGAATGTAAGCGGTAAGCTAACGTTTTCTTCAGCTGTAAGGGTAGGAATCAAGTTGTATGATTGAAATATAAATCCTACATGTTTCTGTCTGAAGCTTGCTAATGTCTTTTCATTCATTTTCGTAACTCTCTCATCTTTGATGTCTACGTATCCTTTTGTGGGTTTCTCGAGTCCTGCCATCATATTTAGTAGAGTTGATTTACCAGAACCTGATGTTCCGAGTATACAACAAATTTCACCTTTGTATATATCTAGGTCTATTTTGTTTAGAGCTACTACTTTTTCTTTACCTATTTTATATACTTTTCTTAGATTTCTTATCTTTATTATAGGTTTTTCTTTTGCGCTACCCTTTTTTTCTACTATGTCCTCGATCTTTAGTCCCACTTTTTGAGCTTCTCTAAGCTCTTCTCCTAGAGATTTTTCAAGTGTTGATCCTATAGTTTTTGGTGCTAAATCATCTATTAGGTTTTCTTGCGTTTTCTCTAAATTTGTTTTCTGTTCGCTTGCAATGTTTTTATCCAAATTTGGTTTTAAATCTGTAATGGAAATAACCTCCCTTCGCTACTAGTTATTCTCTTTATGACATAGGTCGCGATTTTTATTATCACGAATATTATATCACTTCATTTTTTAATATTAATTACAATTTGGTTTCATGTTCTGACAATTTTAATCTGTTCTTAATTTTTTTGATACAAAAAAAACACAAAACAAAACGGCAAAAGAATACGGTTCTATCGTTTCAAATTTTCAAATACAATAAAACCGTCTCTATTTGCCGTTAAATTATTTCATTTTTTATCTATAATATATAGCTGTCCAGCGCTAAATTTAAGACTATGTGAGTTGTTTGCCTCTAATCTCTCTTTTCACCTGGCATCATAGGCATTTTAAGACTCGCATACAAGTATCCCTTCTCAGCAGATAAGTACTCCTGTACTTTTTTCGGATCTGCTTTTTGCTCGCCGGTCTGATTATTTGTCTCTATGATTTGATTCATTTTTCTATCTGTTTCTCTATGCTGACTTTGTCTCTTAGCTGATACTGTAGCAAAATAAGCATCTTCAGCTTTGTTTAGATTGGCAGCAAAATTTGCTTTGTAACCACCACCAAGCCATTTTTTCTCCATTTGGTTCAAAGTCATTTTTTCTTTTGAAAATCTCGATTCTACTCTGATAGCCATGAGGGCGTTATCTAATGTCGAATTAATCGTCTTCGCTACTTTTTCAATCATTCCCGGATGTTCTTTCTGCATTCTCTCTATTAATGTTTTGTTTTTTATGTTTGCCTGATAACCCCTCGGCAGATTACTACTGACATTGTATATACTGTTAACTCCTGACATTATATCACTTCCCCTTAATTTAACTGGCTTTCCCCTAGTATTCTATAACTATTATAGAGTTTGCATTAAACTCATCATCTTCCTTATACGTCCCTACAATAATAACTTCGTCATCTTTGTCCATTTCCTTTAGTCTTATTTTATCATTTCCTTGAATAATCGTGGTGTCTCTATCTACATGTACTTTTATAGTGTCTTCATCATCACTATCATCTTTTTCAATTTTGACTTTGAAATAGTCATCATCTTCATAAACTTTGTACACTCTTCCTTTTAAAGTGTCCTCTTTGTACTTGACTTCAGCTTCTATCTCCAGCATAGTACCACCAGAGTATTTACCTTCTACAGCGTATCCTATTCTAAGATCGTACAAATCTGCATTCTTGTCATCTAATTCTATATCTGTTTCTTTGTCTACTTCAAATGAGTGTTCTTTGCTCTGTCTGTCTTTTATTTTTATGGTAGATTTGTCTCCGTCTATCGTTATACCTGATATATAACCTTCTATTTCTCGTTCTACCTTCTCTGCTTCTATCTTCGTTACTTCATCGTATTCTAACGTTATCTCTACTTCGTCGCCTTCTTCTAGTTCGTCGAAGTCTATATCATCTCTATCTCTTTCAATGTCCACATCATCTTCATCTATTTCAAAAGTATGTTTGTCATCATCTCTATCTTCTATTTCTATCTCATTTTTTCTAGTGTCTATATCTATTATAGTTCCCTTTATTTCTCGTATCTTGGATATAACTGTAACTTCTGTTATTTTGCCATTTTCTATTTTAAATACACCTTTTTGATCTTCGTCTAGTCTAGATGCTCTACTTTTTTCTCCATCGATTTCTACTTCCACATCATCATCTAGTTCATAAGTGTCTCTATCTCCATCTACATCTAGCACCAAACTTCCTGTCTTGACATCGTATATTTCAGCTGTAATTTCTTTTTCTACTGTAGACATTTTGACTTTTGTTGCAATATTTTCAGAACCTATAACTTTGTATGTTAGTTCTACGTCGTACCCTTCTTTTAATTCATCATAGTCTATTCTCTTCGATCCGAATTTGACGTCTGAGTCTTTATCTACTCTAACTAACTCTTGTTTTCTACTTCCAGTTTTGACATAAACATGTACCCTGTCTTTTCCAGATTGTAGTATGGTTTCTATAGTTCCTTCTATTTCTTTTGTCTCTATAGTCGCACTTGTCCCACTATCTTTGCTACTTGAACTAGAGCTTGAACTAGATCCTCCATTTGTAACTATTTCTTTGTAACTTAGGTCTAACATTTTTGCCATGGCTGCTCTGGTAACAGCACCTTTTGGATTGAATTTGTTGTCTGGTGTCCCTTGAACTATCCCCAAGTTCTGTATGATATATACGTATTTTAGCGCAGCATCTCCTATTAGTTCTTGATCTATAAATGACATAACTATGATGCTCGCATTTTTAGCATCTGCTTCTTTACCCATCATTCTAGTTAGGTATATACATAGCTCTTCTCTAGTTATTACTGTCGCTTTTTTGTTGTAGTAGAATTTCTTCACGTCATCTTTAGTAAGTATTTTTTTCTCGATAGCATAGGCAATATCTTTTTGAGCCCAAGATGCTGCACCCAAGCTATTTAGATATGTCTTGTGTTTTGAAAGTGCTGCATTTTTTTCAGAATCACTAGGTTTTAGTATTCTAGATATCATTACCATAGCTTGCTCTCTAGTTATTGACTCATTTGGTCTAAATGTAGCATCCTCATATCCTTTTATAACCCCTAATCTATTCATACTAGCTACGTATTTACTAGCCCAATGACTATCTGGTACATCTGTATAAATTTGCGCAAATGCAGTACTTGCACTTGCTATTATAATTCCTGTTGAAATAAGTGCCGCAAATTTTGATAGCTTCTTCATAATAGTTCCCTCCACTTTTTTATTTTCTTGCAGACGGAATCCCTCTATCCCGTGCTGCTATCTCTTCATACTTACCCTTATACCTTCTATTATCGACAATTTCCAGCTTTTTTTCAAGTCTATGAAAAAATTTTCTTATTTTAAACAAAAAAAGCACCTAAAAAATTCAAAAAAAATAAGTTACCTTAAGATGGTGCCAGGCACCATCTTAAGGTAACTTATTAGTGATTTATGTTGCTACATCCTACATTCCTGTAGTTCTAAAGTATTCGAATTGTTCTATCTTCATATTGTACTCTTGAATCTTTTTGATTTGATCTATTTTTGCTTTCATGTATGCATTTTCAGCATCTGCATATTGAAGCTGTGTTATCATTCCCGTATCTAGTTTGATCTTTGCTATCTCTAAATCTTTTTCTGCTGTTTGTCTGTTTAGTTCTACAACACTAAGCTCTCTATTTAACTTTTTGATTTCAAAGTATTTGTCATAAGTATCTATTTTTAGTTGTTTTCTAGCATCATTTAACTCTATCTCTGCTTTTTTCCAGTTGTTAACCGCTACTTTTCTGTTGATATAATCAGTCTGAGCTCTTCTGATATAGATATCTCTTTCTCTATCTGCTATCTCAAATTCTCTTTCTTTGTTTTTGATCGCTTGCTGATTTTCTAGTATTTCGTTTGTTATTTTAGTTAGATTATAATCGAATTGTTTAGCTTTTATAGTCTCATCTAATTCAAAATTCACATTTAAATCTTCTCTACCCAATAGGTTGTTAAACTTCATTTTTGTAACTTCGTGAGTGCTCTTTAAGTATGTCAATTGACTGCTCAAATCTGTAACTTTAGCTTCCATTTTGTCATACTCTAGCTGTGTAGCTGATCCGAGTTCTAGTTTAGTTCTAACTATATCTCTTTGCTCGAGTAGATTATTGTAGCTTTCCTCGACCTGTTCTATTGTCTTTATAAGTTCTACTAATTTGTAGTATACTTCTTTTACTGAAAGTTTTAGTTTTTCCTCTGCAGCGTCTTTTCCCATTTTAGCCGTTTCCAAATTGAATTCAGCTCTCTGAACTGCTACATCCTTCTGAATTCTAGCATCTGCTTTAGAGTTCTGAGAACCATATTTGTCTATTACCTCTAGCTTGATTTTTCTCGCTTGATCTTCAGTTTCTTCTAATTGATCTTCTGCCATCTGTATAGTTATATCCTGAATCTTCAGCTGTGTGTTATTTTCCATAACCTCTGTTGTTGCATCTTCAATAGTCAATATATTAGGATTCACCGCAAAACTAGTCATAGGCATCATCACCATACTAGCTATCAATAATCCTGTAATAAATTTTTTCATCACAAACCCTCCTGTAACTCATCGTTTTCTTTCTCCGCCGTATCCGTCCGCTTTAAACTTCTCAGCTATCACTTGTAATATCGATTCTATCATCTCTTTATTAATTTTTTATTAACTTTAACTTAATTTTCTAGTTTCTTTCGTGTTTAATTTTAAATATTACATTTTTTAGTGTTCTATTTTTTAGTTTTAAAGTGTCAATAACTACAGTATAAGTATCGCTAAAATCTTGCGCACCTAAATCCAAGTATAGTTTTTGATCTTTTTCTATAAATTTAATTGATTTCGCTTCGTTAGATGAATTGTACACTTTGTACTCAGCAGTGTCTATAGTGTCATATTCTGGTTTCAATCTGAGATCATATAATTTTTTAGACATTTTGACTGGGTATATTTTTGCATCTCTATATCCATCTAAGTTCAATACGTTTTTTACATGCCCTATGTTCGAAATATTGAATATGTTGTTTTCTATATCGTATTTTAATTCAAAGTTTAGTTTTCCCTCTTTTAGTGGTTCTTTAAAGTATAGTCTCCCAGTACTCAAATCAAATTGCATATCATCCATTTCTGTCGCAACATTCGTCGGCTCAAGTATTTTTCCGTTTTTCGTTATACCTTCAAGCATAAAGTTTTGATGTATCTCTATCCTATCTGTACTAACGCTCATATCTCCCACAGTAGCTATCCCACTGACATCCGATGCTATATCTATAATAGTATCTTCCATAGGAAAATACGTTCTATCCGATCTATGACTTAAATAGTATCTGTAATCCCCAGATTTTATTCCCAATTCTACTACAGGTGACACTTGAAAATTTGTAACTATCTTTGTTATATCAACTGGTTTAAATGAGTATATTTTGCCATCTATCAAATCTTGAGATATGACTATATCATCTATCTTGTCCTTTAGCTCTGTAGCCATAAGTAGCGCTATTCCTTTAGGTAGGTTTGCATCTAATATGTCTGATTTTTCCCTTATATCTGGTATCACAAAATCATAAATCACGCTTCCACTCTGACCATATAATCTAGCTGCATAGCTTACTCCTTCCCGCTCATCTGGAAGTATCAATGAATGTTTTGCTTCGAGATCATACTCTTTTTGGTATTCGTAGCGGTACTCTCCATTTTCTTTCTCAAGCTTGTATATAGAGGCTCTCAGTCCTTTAGGGTAGCTCCCCTCTATTCTCTCTTCTATTTGTGTGTAGTAGTCCTTTATCTCTATGTTTTCCTCATTTAGTTTTATAGGATATGGAAATACATTTTCAAAGACATCAATCGAATATTTAACCTCACCATCTAATGGCTGTCTTCGAAGCTTTATGCCTTTCCAATCGTTTTCTAATGCCAATTCTACAGCGCTATACACATTTTGTGCATTTTTACTTTCTTTTTCTCTAAGTGAAATCTTTGGGATGTATTCAGTTCCATTGTATGTGTAGTAATTTAGTCTATATCCACTTGGAATTTTAGATTCTATGCGGTATCCTCTCTGTGACTTATGAGAATTTTCTACATCTATAAAAAAATTCAATTCTATATTCAATTCTCTTTTCCCATTGATTTCTTTTATTCCGCCATCAGGATGTCTGAGCCAAAGTTCTGATTTCCCATCATTTATAGTTATATCTACAAGTTCTAAGTTCGTCTTTAACTCGCTTAGTTCACTTGCAAGTGTGCTATAAGGTATGATTTTATCTGCTGCATAATCAGCCTGTGAAAATGCTATGAAATCTATTTTTTCATCTAGTTTTAATGGATAGGTTTTTATATTTCTATCATCTACCTCTATTTTGCTAACTGAATGTGATTTCACTTCTGCATCTTTTACAATTAGATAATAACGTCCATTTTCTACAAATTTGAATACAGCCTTGTATTTACCTGGCTCTAGAGCTAATCTTTTCTCTGTCTTTAGGCCCATAAGCTCTAGTTCATATCCTCTATCTCTGTATAATATATATTGCTCTCCCTGCTCAAAGTCTACATCCAAATAGCTATGAGTAGCTTTATCTGTATCTTCTAGTTTAGGTACTTCTACAATTTCTACACTTTTTATCATGGAGTTCAAGTCGTTTGCACCACTTGCAAAACAATTCGCTCCCTGTAAAAATAAAATCCCTGCTATCGCGATAGCACTTATGTAATACTTATTTGATTTCTTCATAGGATTCATCCTCTCATTTTATATCTCAATATTACTTTGTCCTTGCTTGTCTCTAAAAATATATCTAAATGTATTATAGACGTGTAGCAAAACTTTTCAATCAATTCTTCACTGTCTTCTCTTTTGTAATAATCGTGAGTATATCGATTTCTAAGTTTTACGCATTTACTTAAATCTTTTTTCAATTCATCTTCAAAAAATCCCATCTCATAAGCCTGACTTATTAGTTTTATTGCAGATGTTTTACTATCTATTTTCCCATTATTTATTACAATGTATGTCTCACACATATCCACTATATACTCGCAAAAATCTTGAAAAAAAGCAAATATAGCTCTGCGAATTATTCTATCTGGACTATCTTCATATTTTTTCAAGGAAAGTTTTAAATCATCTAATGTATCACTTGCCGATTTGTATTTTTCGTAAAATTTTTCCTTCTTGTATTTATAATAGGGCGTCATCAACATCCCTCCCGAAATAAGTATACTTTTCATCTTCAATAAGTCTTTGTTCAAAATTATTATTAATCCTTGCGTATTTAAATACATAGTGTTGAAAATCAAACCAATTTTTATCATCAATTATGAAAGTTTGATCACTATCAGTCAATATCCTTGCATATTTCGATCCATAATCTTTGTACAACACAAAGCTAATATGAATATCGTCATAATCATAATAATCCATTAGCAATGTTTCTAAATCGTCTTCTATATCAAGTGTTTCTTCATATTCAAATCTAGGTGCCATCAATACTAAAAAATCTATGTCACTTCTTCCTTCAATCCAGTCATCAGTTCCATAGCTTCCAAATTGCAAAATAGCAACTATTCCACTAATTGACTCTATTGCTTTCAAATTTTTAATTTTTTTCATTTAGCACCTCTCTTTCTATCAACAAAAGGAACATGCAGATATGGACTAGTATCGTCTTCTCTACCATATACCCATATTATAGCACAAAACAAAAAAGACAAGTTCTCACTTGTCTTTAAT
>JAOAQY010000187.1 GCA_025210965.1 Tissierellales bacterium | reverse complement strand
TTGCAATCATAACTAATAGCATAGCTATAACTAAGAAAATAGGTTGTCTTATCATCATACAATTGAATAATAGTTAGTTATTAACTAAAAGATCACAAAAAACATACCAAAAACAATATGTATTCCTTGCTGTAAAAAAGAATTTTTTTAAGGAATAAAAATAAAAAAGCTTCAAGAAAAAATTTGAAGCTTTTTAGTACTCAAGGTGGGAATCGAAAATTAAAACCTAACCACACCTAATACAACCTTATTATATTATAATTCAGTATTTTATATTATTCATTGTTTAAACAAATTTATATAAATTGAATTAAATTGCAAATTTTTTGACTAAATAATGACTAAATAATATATTTGCTGTAATGGCATCAACAAGGTATTATTTACAAAGCAATAAAAATTCTGTTCCAATCTATTTACGATTTTCGGACGGAACAACTAAAGTTAATATAAAAAGAAAAACTGGACTAGTCATTAATCCGGTAAAATGGAGTAAGAAAACAAACTACCCTATTGCAAAAGATGAAGCCACTAAAAATCTCAAATCTAAATTACTTAAACTTGAAAGTTTTATCCTGGACGAATTCAACAATGATAATTCTTTAGGAAAAATAATTGACGGTTTTTGGCTTGAAAACAAAATAAGTCACTTTTTCAACAGAGCCAATTTTAAAAACCCTTTCGAAACGGTTTTTGGAATCATAGATTATATTATACAAAATGCTCATACCAGGAAAAACGGAAAAGGCACAATAGGGCTATCATACAATAGAATTAAAGGCTACAAAAACCTTAAAGTTGTCTTAGAAAAGTTTAATAGCGGAAATGACATTTCCATAAAGTCAATAGATAGAGATTATATAAATAGATTTAGCAATTGGCTACTAAACAACGAAAACTATAAAATTAGCACTGCAAATAAAAAAATAAGTGATCTTAAAGGTATTTGTTTTGAAGCTGAAAGTCATGGAATAACAATAAACCCTCAACTAAGACATATTAAAGCTTTAACTGAACAAAAAAGCGAATGCGTAATTATTTTAAATCGTAAAGAATTAGACCAGATACGAGACACTAAAATTAAAAATAAAAGCTTAGTAAACGTAAAAAAATGGCTGCTCCTTGGTTGTGAAATTGGGCAAAGATTAGATGATTTATTAAAACTCACAGAAGACAACCTATACAAGTCAAAAAAAGACAATTTTAGATTCATCAAACTTACGCAACAAAAAGGCGGAAAAACCGTAGAAATCCCCCTAAATCCAATAGCTGAAAAAGTTATAAAAGATGGTTTCCCCTATAAAATATCAAAAGTGAACTTCAATAAATATGTAAAGAAACTTTGCAAACAATGTGGAATTAATGAAGAAGTAGAACATTACAAACTAGATCCAGAAACCAACAGAAAAAAGAAAGGTTTTTATAAAAAGAATGAACTGATAACAGGCCATACCTGCCGTCGTTCATTCGCTTCTAATTATTATGGACAAATGTCAAATTCGTTGATAATGAAAATTACAGGTCATGTACAGGAAAGAACCTTCTTAAAATACATAGGAAAATCTAATGAAGATTTCACTAGCTTAATTTATAATGAAATGATTAAAACAATCAAATAACAGTGCTTTTTAATCCAGAAGAAAATCAAGAATTCTCTAAAAAATTCTTAGAATTTTTAGAGTCCTTAGAAAACTTAGAAAAACTAATAACAAACTCTAATCATACGTTTGAGTACATCAAAAAACGATCAAACACTCATACCCAATGCAATAGAATACTTATAAGCTTAAACCAAATAAGCTTAAAGCATAATATTTATTGGGATTTATGCAACATTGACGTTTACAAAAATACTTTTGATAAAAGATTGAAAAAATTTCTAATTAAAAATGTAGATTCGAATAAAAACAATTTTATTTCATTAGAAATATTAAATAGCATTGACATAGGAAATGACATTATTAAAAAGTATAGTTTTTCTGGAGCAATATATTTATTAAATAACAGATTAGAATATCTAAAACAACTACTAAACACTAAAGAGCACAGTAATAACAACCATAACCCCTCACTTTGGAATGAAAAATGTTTTATGTTTTTTGAATATCTAATTGAAAACTATTACACAAAGAAAAAAAGAGAATTAACAGATATTTGGCATTTTTTAACTAGAGATTTAAACGAAGAAGGCTATCAGTTTTATGCAACTCAAAATCAATACAAAAAATATATAAAAAAGAAACTTGGTATAGAAATAAAAAACTGGCAACAATCAAATTTTGAATATGATGAAAAATATAAGCCAAAACTAAAAAGCTTTTTTACTAAATTCAATTCAAATAAAGGAAATAACGTAAACTAACGTTTTACATATTATTTTACTAACGCTATCATTTAAATCCTTTGCAATGTAAAACAACAAACATTGTAAATATGAGCCAAGTAAAAATTATCCAGACTACACCTTCTGAACTTTCTTCTTTAATATCAGATAGTGTAAAAAAAGAGTTAGACAAATTCAAGCTAGAGCTAAAAAAGTCAAATTCAAATGACGACCTATTAACCAGAGAAGAAGCATGTAAACTTCTTAATATAAATTTTACTACTCTTTGGTCACACACAAAAAAAGGTAAGCTACCATCAAAAAAAATAGGTAATCGAGTCTATTATTTAAAGTCAGAAATATTAGAAGCACTAAATTCTTAGAAAATATGTTAGAAAAGAAAAAAGGTGCTGAAGACAACACCAATGATTTAGCCACAAATCAAGGTAAATATAACAAAGAAATTCAAGGACTTAACGAGATTGAACAAGAAATTGATAAAAGATTCAATTCTGACATAAAAGTTGTAAAACTAAACGAACAACAAGATTCAGAACAACCACAAACTATATTTCACATAGTTGAAGACTATTTGTCAAAATATTACGAATTACGTCTTAATAAAATAATGCTTGATATAGAAATAAAAGAAAAGGATTCATATTCAAAATGGGCAATTTGTAACGAAAATGATCTCTATATTGAAATGCAAAAAAAGAATATAAAAGTACCTAGAGACAAGCTTAATGCTATTTTAGGATCAAGTTATGTCACCGAATACAATCCCATATTAAACTACTTTGAAGGACTTAAAAAATGGGATAAAATAGATCATATATCTAATTTATGCCAACATATATCAAGTCCAGATATAGAACAATTTGAGTACCATTTAAAAAAATGGCTTGTAAGAGCTGTTAAATGCATGCTTATTGACGGTTACTTCAATAAACAAGCATTTATAATTACAGACAAAGGCAAAGGCCAGAACATAGGAAAGTCCCATTTCACAAAATGGTTATGCCCACCTGGATTACCTTCTACAAGATCTTTTGAGGAAAACAAAAAAGACAACTTAATAAAGCTTACGAAAAATGCTTTTATAATTCTAGATGAATTAGATGGTATTTCAAGAAAAGACTTAAATAGTCTAAAATCAATGTTCTCTACTGACGAAACAAGAGTTAGACTACCTTTTGCAAAAAGAGAAGAAACTATACAAAGAATAGCCAATTTTATTGGTTCAACAAACGATGATACTTTTTTATCCGATCCTACTGGTTCCGTTAGGTGGCTTATTTTTCATGTAACTGCTATTGATTGGAATTATAGCAAAGCAATTGATATAAACGATTTATGGTCTCAGGCCTATGCGCTATCCAATGATGATAGCTTTGAAGAAAAATTAACAAAAGAGGATTTAGCAAATAATGAGAAAAGAAACGAAGAATATCAAATTAGAAGTAATGAACAAGAATTAATTGAAACATTTTTTGATAAACCAGGTGAGAACAAAAGAGGCATTCAGTTTTTTACTGCTACAGATATTCAAAGAGTTTTACAGGCAAATTTTGGACAAAAATTATATGTTAACTCAATAGGAAAAGCAATGAAACAATTAAAGTACGACCGAATTAAACATAAAGATCGATACGGATATTGGGTTGTTCATAATGATAAATCAACACCAGCACTATAAATTAATTATAAATATATGAAAAATACTTACCCTACTTACCCAATACACAGCAAGCCCAACAAAGACAACGGATTAAACACGGTAAGCTTTAAAAAAAATACTTACCCATTACTTACCCTGCTTACCCCTTTTTTAAGAATAGGGTAAGTAGAATATTTTTACTTACCCTACCGCAACCCTTGTATTTATTGACTTGGGTAAGCAGGTAAGTAAAAGTTGAATTTTTTAAGACTTTTAAAAAAATGAAAAAACTTTCTCTTGATTTAAAATTTTCAACCAAAAGAAACCCCAATCTAACCACACCTTGTTGCAGTAAAAAAAACCGTGGATCAAGCGGTAGTTTAAAATTCGTTAATTATGTTGACCTACCTGAACAATTCGGTTTTTGCCACAGCTGCAATAAAGCAACCCTACCTCCTGCTGTTTATGAAAATGAAAACGGTAACCGTTTCACTTACAACGAAACACTTAGAAAATATGAACAACTCACTTCTTATAACCCATCATCAAACCTAGTAAACCGTAAAATAACCGCTACGGAAAAACCGTCTCAAAAATTCATTGAAGAGCATGTCGCAATAGAGTCAACCCTTATTAAACCAGAGAATAATTTACTACTCTACCTTCGTAAAGTCTATGGCAACGAAAAAACAGACAAAGCAAAAGAGGAGTACCTAATAGGCACATATTTAGATGGAGCTACAATGTTCTGGGAAATAAATAAGAATCTTCAGGTTCAAAAATGCAAACTATCATACTATAAAACAAACGGTAGAAGAACGGAAAAATTCAACCACATATACACCAATAAAAACGGTTATTATTCATGTTTGTTTGGAGAACACCTAATAATTGACAGCCTTAAAGGTAAACAAACGGTAATTCTTGTTGAAAGCGAGAAAACAGCCATTGTTGGATCTATCTTATTACCTAGATACACCTGGTTATCCTATGGCGGTAAAAACGGTCTAAAAAAGGAAAAATGTAATTGTTTAATAGGTCATAAAGTTTTAATTATACCCGATATTGAAAATGAATCTGTAAAAATTATAAAAAAGAAGGTGTCAGAACTTCGTGCAATAGGCGTTTTCGCAAATATTTGGGATATGACCAAAGGCAGATCGGACGAAGAACTAATAAAATCAGGGCTTTATGGCAATGATCTTGAAGATATTTTCAGAAAAATAACCGTAAATAAACCGTTATTTAACCGTTAAACTTTCAACGGTAACGTAACGGTAAAAAACGGTTTAAAGCAGGAAAATATAACTGTTTGATAGGTCACAAAGTTTTAATTATACCTGATATTGAAAATGAATCTGTAAAAATTATAAAAAAGAAGGTCTCAGAACTTCGTGCAATAGATTTAATCACCTTTTGAATTATCACTAACATCTTTAGATTTATAAGCTTTCTTATAGACAGTTATTGAAGTTATTGAATCTTTTAACGATTTAACTTCTTCTTCCATTCTAATGTACGCTATATCCTTTTGATACCTACCAAATACTGTTCCTATAAAAATTAAAGCGGAAATTATTGGAAGTATTGACCAGTCTGGAATCCTATTTAAAAGTTTCTGTTTAGTTTCTTTTTTTACACCAATATTATCAATAGTGCTGATGCAGTCGTTTAAAAAAGTTTTTACAGTATCCCTACTCTTAATTATATCATCTGCAATACCATTTTTCCACTTAAAATCTCTCAAAAACCATACTTGAGATGAATTCTCTCCAAAAAAATGACTCACATATGTTTTAGTCTCTAAAATCCATAGGTCATTTAAATTTTTCTCATCTTTAAGTTTTTCAATCTGACCTTTTAGTATATTAATTGCCTTTAATTTATTCATGTTTTCAATATTATGTTAACAAAAAACAAATCTATTCAAACCTATTGAAATCCAATACAATAACCCACTTATTTTAAGTGGTTTTTTTATTTTTTTATGATTATTTTTTTCTACATTTAAACAAAAACATCATGGATAAATCTACTTATTTTATTGCAGCTGGGCTGGGTATTCTATTATTCACCTTAGTAAAAGGTAAAAAAATCACTTATCAAAACAACAACAATTTAAATAATAAAAAATTGTCTTTATCTGAAGTGGCAGAAGAACTAGGTATTACTATTCAAGCAGTTGAATATTATATTTCTAAAGGTCTTTTTAACACTATCACAGAAGGTGATAACGTTTTTATTTTGAGATCAGAATTAAATAGAGTTTTAGCCGTTAATCCTAGTTTAATGTAGCTAAGAATTTTTAAAACAAACATGTTAGAATAATGAGTAATCAAGTAAAACCATACAATAATTACAAAAACAAAATTAAAGGATTGGGTTTAGGATTTTTCAACCTTGAGTCCATTACAATTGACGCAATCATTTACGACATGTTTGATGAATTTGCGGATGGTGTTGTTGCATATCCAAAAAAGAGACCTCAAGATAGAGCTGGTATTTTAAGTGATGGTAATTTATACATGGAAAATATTGATCCTAACGAAACTATAGTTTTCACTTATTTTGGAGAAATAATTCATGAAATAGCAGCAATTAACATTGGAGCTGAGTTTAGAGTAGATAAATCTCTAGGTTTAGACCCTGTTCATCTTTCCAATGAAAAACCAAAAAAAGATAATAGATTAATCTATATAGGTTTAGGGTTATTAGGGTTGATTTTAGCAGCTAAAGCAGCAGTAAGAGAATAGTCTAGCAAAAGAGTCTAAAAACGGCATAACTAATAAGCATTAAAACTTTTAAATATCAAATACTAGATTTCACCGTAAACGAAGCCGTAACACTACAAAGAAAAAACTTCATAGATAGCTCTTTTGTAGGAACTACCAAATATCCCTGTTAATAACGAAACTGTAGTTACATACAACAACCCTCAGCAAAGCACAAACAAAAGCGGTAAAACCGGTATAAAGGTTGCTTTAGCTTTTGGAATGAGTTATCTTATATTAAGCTTATTTAGCTCCGACCGTAAAAAACTGTAAAATAACTCTAATATTCATTCTTATTAAGAACGGATGCATTTAATCAATTCAACAATAATCAATTGAAACCTTATTTAGATGAGTATTCAGTGAGGTTCAATACTAGATCATTATCTAGTCAAGAGCATTTTGAAAAGTTTTTGATTGATTGTAAAACATATTAAGCTACAAGAGACTAACTAGTCAGTAAGCAGGATTAAATCAAAATAAAACATCCTCGTTTTTAAAATGTCTTGCTCATTTAATCCTGTAAATTCCTTTTCTTGATTTTCCGTTGAAAATAAAGGTTCAAATCCGTTACGTTTATAGTACCTTAAAGCCTTTATTTCGTTATATGAATCTACAACAACAAAACGACATCCTGTTTTATTTGCGCTATCAATAAACCAAGATTTAATAAAGTCCATTAATTGATCCCCTGTTGTTTTCTCTTCACCATCTACAATTCTATAATTTTTATTTACACCCAATCGCCCTATTAATACAGCAGGATAACTCCTCATCCTTTTTTGAGAAGGAATTTGTTTCGTAACTTTCTTTTTTCTAGAATTAGGAAGTCTTCTAGTTTTTATGCTATCATTAGAAACTGTGAACGCACACACTATTTCAGTTGGTTTTTCATCTAAGGTAAAACAATAAGATTTCCCTAAAAGTTGACTTGACCAATATACAGAATCGTTAGTAAAAAAATCATTAAGGTCATCATGACCACAATCAAAATTCTTGCAGCTACATATTGTGTCATCGTCATACGACACGAATGTGCATTTCTCTAATAGAAAACCCAAAGCTACAAAGTATTATATATTTGCTTTGGCTAGAATTTTTTCAGCAATGGAACGCTCTTTGGTAAAATCAATAGAAGCCCTCTTAGCTGTATTTTCTTCGACTCTTTTCTCAAAGTTTGAAGCAGCTTGTTTTGTAAGAATTGGGATTGATTTTATAGCAATTGCCATAGTTTTTTAATTTTTAATTAATAATACACTAATTGCGCTATTAATTTCTTAAGGGTTAATAAAAACTACATTTAATGTTCCTAAATATTACATTAAATCTTCATTTTCAATGCAATGTTACAATATGCATAACAAAAAGTTGTAAAAACTACAGCTTTTTCGATATGCAACATATTAATTTAGACATAATACAAATAGTGTTTTTAATAGATTTTATCTATAGGTCAATTAAACACAACCTTTCATATCACCTACGACAATTAGACGTAAAATCTTGTTTTAAGTTACGATATAGTTTTGTATTTAACAAAATTTTATTAACTATCATTCAGCGACTTAAAGTATATATATAAAGACAAAAAGCCTACCAACAAAAAACGATAGCTTAAAATAAAAGACACTTTAGACAGCGTATTAAAAGGGTTCGTTCCTCAACCAAAAGAGGAAGAATAAAGTACTATGTTAGTAGAATAGTAATTTCAAAAGTTCATTGACTACAATAGTTTATTAGACTTTTAATAGTCGGCAAGAAGCTTAATCTCGAATTGCTGAATTAGTAGCAAGGAAAGACAGTTAAATAAATTGCATACTTCTCAAAAAACGGAAATCACCGCTTTATAAAACATCCTTAAAGCTTGTGGTAAATTGTATATAGATTCTAATGTATGTGAATGATAAAAATCAAGACAAACACGAGATGATACTATTTATAATGCCAATTATTGTGGTAATCCTTTTTGCTATTACAATTAGATAACTTATTTTTTATTGCCCCACTTTAATCACCTATGCAAACAAGAGTATCAACCTAAAAGCGGAAAAGTAGTATATCATAGCATTTAAATACAGTCACAAGACATTGTTTATTATAACATTAGGTCATTTAAATTTATCTTATCATAATCTTCTAAGAAGAAAAGAGCTTCTGTCAACATATCTTTTCTAAGTTTTTTAAGTTCAAAAAGGAAATCTTGTTTAGATATTAAGCCTAATTTTCTTTTTGACTTTAAATCTGATAATCTTTTTAGATTATAATTATCAACTACACACATAATTAAATATTTTTTGACTAAACACTGACTCAAAAGAAATAAAAAAATCCGCAATCATTTTAAAATCAATGAATTACGGATTTTACAAGTACTCAAGGTGGGAATCGAACCCACACTTCCGAAGAAACTGGATTTTGAATCCAGCGCGTCTACCAATTCCGCCACTTGAGCAAAACAGGGCAACAAAAATATAAAATAATTTCCGCCAAACAATTAAAAATAGAGGGT
>JAOAQY010000186.1 GCA_025210965.1 Tissierellales bacterium | reverse complement strand
TCGAGCAGTATCATCTTCATGAGCTGATGGGGAAATGTCATCTTTGAAAACGAAAGTTTGAAGTCGCTCATGTTTTTGAGTTCATCGTCTAGACCTAGTGATCCACCGATTAGAAATGTGAGGTTTGACTGTCCTCTTAGGCCGAAGTCATCTATTTTCTTTGAAAAGTCTTCGCTAGTTAGTTGTTTACCTTCTATTTCCAATGTGATTATAGTGGTGTTTTGGGGAATTTTCTTTAGTATTCTCTCTTTTTCTTTTGATTTCACAATATCCATATCTGCTGGACTTAAATTCTCTGGGCATTTTTCATCTGATACTTCTATGAGATTTAATTTGCAGTATTTTGAAAGTCTCTTGGCATATTCTCCTATGCCTGAAACCAAGTATTTTTCTTTTATCTTACCTACTGATATGACGCTTATATTCATTAAAAAACCAACTCTCTTTTTTCTTTTTATTTTATCACAAATTCATGTTGAAACCAACGCAGCCTGGCTTCCATTTCTTCAAAAAAAGACTGCCCCTTAGGCAGCCTTTATAACTATATTTTAAATCTCTCTACTTCTCTCATCAATGATTCCGCCATCTCTTCAGTTCCATGTGCTTGAGTTTCTAATTGTTCTATAGATGCAAGCTGTTGCTGTGCAGATGCCGATGCTTCTTGTGTACTAGCTGATGTTTCCTCTGATATAGCAGAGATTTCTTCTACTGCAGATACTATCTCGTCTTTGCTAGAGTTTACCTGCATAGAGTATTTTTTGACTACATCTAGCTGTGATACTAGATTGTTTAGCGCTTGATAGTTTTTATCAAATATAGCTCCTGTCTCTCCTATAGCTGTATTTTGCTCTGCGTTAGCTTCTGCCATGTCGCCCATGCTTCTAACTGCTATTTGAGATTGAGTCTGTATATTTTGTATAAGCTCTGTGATATCCTTTGTCGCATTTGCAGAGTCTTCAGCTAGTTTTCTAATCTCATCTGCTACTACTGCAAATCCTCTTCCAGCCTCTCCAGCTCTCGCCGCCTCTATACTAGCATTTAATGCAAGTAGATTTGTTTGAGATGCTATGTTGTCTATAAATGTGGTTATTGATTCTGCATTTGCTGCGAAGTCGTTTATCTGATGTATTACATCTCTTACTTCTCCAGCTCTTTCGTTGTTAGTAGCTGTTTTTTGATTCAGCTCTACTATGATTTCCAAACCACTCTGGCTCTGTTCTATGGTTTCCTGGGAAATACCATAAGCATGATCCATAAATTCCGCAGTTTTGTTTATGACCCCAGCTAAATCATTTGTCTTTTCAGCTATCCTATCTGCATCTTGAGCCTGCTGTGATGAGCTATCTGCTATCTGTGCTATCGCGTCGGAAATCGTTTTCGTAGCGCGTGCAGATTGATCCGTATGGCTAGCTAGTGACTCCGAACTAGATGTCAAGTTTTCAGATGCTTCTATGATTTTTGAAAGTAGTTCTCTCATATTTTCCTGCATCTTTTCAAGTGCTAAACCAAGTGCGCCAAAATCGCCTTTTGTCCTTAGCAATTGGTCTGATACTGGGTTTGTAAAATCCCCATCTGCTACAAAGTTTAGCTGCTGTACTGTAACTCTAAGCGGTTTTATAACTGATTTTGAAATTATTATTGATATAATTGCTCCTGCTACTATACCTAACACTGAAATACCAACCATTATCCACATATTTCTTTCAAGCTGAATAGTCATTTCATTCAATGTCTTGTTGTAAACATGAGACTGCACATCTTTTAGAGATTGAATCATGCTGTAGTTAGAAAATG
This sequence comes from Tissierellales bacterium, assembly GCA_025210965.1. Taxonomy (NCBI): domain Bacteria; kingdom Bacillati; phylum Bacillota; class Tissierellia; order Tissierellales; species Tissierellales bacterium. The sequence goes on along the minus strand of JAOAQY010000186.1, from coordinate 3,318 downwards.
CACTCATCATACCTACTAGGCCTATGATCAAAACTAGCACTAAAAATCCTATGCCAATCTTTTTCCTAATGGCCATTTTGCTACTCTTTCCACCCTTTTTTACCCTTTTTTGCTTCTTCTGTTTAATAATTTTCAAGTGTCCACCCCTTCCTCACTCTAGAGGATGTTTAATTATTTTCTTTTTTGACTTGATATACTAAACAATCCCCCAAATCATAAACTCCCTAAACAATTTTTTTCCTCTCCTAACTATAATTCAAATACTTGTGTCGGCTCATCCCTAGGTGCTAGGAGTAGTTGTAGGTCCCGACCCTCAACTAACTTGTTTTCCCTTAGGATATTCTGTACTGTCTGAATTGCCAACTCTGGAAAATTATTTTCCTTGCTGAGATGTCCAAGCAATACTATTGGTCTTGTAGTTTGACAAACATCTACTATGAGATTTCCTGCAGTCTCGTTTGATATATGTCCGTAATCGCTCTCTACCCTCTTTTTTAGAAGCCAAGGGTAACTCCCCATTCTAAGCATGTTGACATCGTGATTTGATTCTATTAACAAAATGTCAGAATCTTTCACTTTCGCTTTTATCTTATCACAGACATGACCCGTATCTGTGACGAAGCTCACTTTTTTTGAGTCATGATAGAAGCAAAATCCAACAGGTTCTTTGGCATCGTGATGGATACCAAATGGGTTTATGCTCATATCATTTAGTATAAATGTACCTTCTGTTTCAAAATATTTTTTATTTTCGGGCTTTATCTTTCCCAGACAATCTTCCATTGCTTCCCAAGTGCCTTGATTGGCATATATTGGCAAATTAAATCGTCTCGAAAGTATTCCAACACCTTTTATATGATCACTGTGCTCGTGAGTTACTAGTATTCCTGTAAGCGTTTTTGGATCTACTCCTATGTGCGCAAGTCCCTCTTGAATCTTCTTGCCACTAAGTCCTGCATCTATAAGTAATTTATTTTCTGGTGTCTCTAGATAGTGACTATTTCCACTACTACCACTTGCCAATGAACAATATCTAAATCCCATATCTTTCTCCTTTTGAACTATGTGGATATATTTTCCACCAAATAGACAAACCCCTGCAAGCTCAACTCACAGAGGTTTTTTCAAATCGTACGTCTAATAATATTCTAATGCTAGTCCTCTATTTTTTCTATAGAAGCACCGAGACCTCTCAGTTTCTCAACTATTCTATCGTAACCACGCTCTATGTGGTAAATTTCTTCTACTCTAGTGGTTCCCTTTGCTATAAGACCCGCTATAATGCATGCAGCTCCCGCTCTTAGATCTGTAGCTGATATCGTTGCGCCATCTAATTGATCTACTCCGCTTATTACGCTAGTCTTACCATCTACTTTGATCATAGCTCCCATTTTTTTGAGCTCGTCAACATACTTGAATCGGCTCTCAAATATACTCTCCGTAACTATACTAGTTCCTTTTGTAACTGAAAGCAATGCACTAAGTGGTTGCTGTAAATCAGTTGGAAACCCAGGGTAAGGAAGAGTTTTCACATTGATACCCTTCAATTCATCTTCTACTTTTACACGTACTGCATCATCAAATTCTTCTACGCTAACTCCCATTTCACGAAGTTTTGCTGTAACTGATTCGAGGTGTTTTGGTATGACATCTTGAATAAGAACGTCTCCACCTGTAGCAGCTGAAGCTATCATATACGTCCCTGCTTCTATCTGATCTGGAATAACTGAATAAGTACAACCGTGTAGTTTTTCAACTCCATTTATTCTTATCACATCAGTTCCCGCGCCTTTTACTTCTGCTCCCATGGCATTGAGGAAATTAGCTGTATCTACAACATGAGGTTCTTTTGCTGCATTCTCTATAATGGTCTGTCCCTTTGCTAAAACTGCTGACATCATGATATTTATTGTAGCTCCAATACTTACCACATCTAAATAAATCTTTGTTCCTTCTAATTCATCTGCTCTACATTTTATCACACCGTGCTCTATTCCTACTTTACAGCCCAATGCTTCGAATCCTTTTATATGCTGATCTATAGGTCTAGTTCCTATATTACAGCCTCCTGGATAACTTACATTTGCTTCTTTAAATCTTCCAATTGATCCACCTAATAAATAATAAGATGCTCTCAATTGCTTTGCAAATTCGTGAGGAGCTTCGCAATTTCTCACATTTTTTGTATCTATCTCTACTATTCCGTCAGCCACTAAATTTACTGTTCCACCAATAGATTTTAGTATATCTATTAAGGTCTTTACATCCTTTATCATTGGAACATTTTCTATAGTACATTTATCTCCACAAAGTATCGTCGCTGCCATAATAGGCAATACGGCGTTCTTAAATCCACTAACCTTGACACTTCCCTGCAGTCTTTTGCCACCTTCTATCGCTAATTTCTCCATATATTAACAACTGGTAGGCCCAGTTGATTCACCTCTCTCTCATAAAATCCTCTCTCAATTATTATATAGTATCTAGCACTATTTTTGTACCTAATTTTGAAAAAAATCTGCTAAAATATCAGCTTTTTTTTACAAATAGGAAAATATTTGTAAATATGATGCCTTCTTGCATGCATTTTCTGATTTTTGGTATGCCCAAAAATAAATTTCGCGCAAAAAAACAGACATCGAAGCATCCGATATCTGAATTTTCAGTTATTGACATTGTTTTATTGTTAGCTATTCATAAAAATATTTTCTGCCATCAGAAAGTAATATTCTCCATGCTGGATTACCTTCTCCGCGTTTTGCATTGTCATAATCTATAGATTCATTTTTACCAGGACCTAAATAATAGCAAGGTCTCAAATCTATTATGGTGACCTTTCCTAAATCTGGCTCTGTCATAAGTTTCAAAAGTGCTTCTAGTGGATCTTCAAGCACTGCTTCTTTTTCTAGTTCAAGTTCTACACTCTCTACCCACAATCTAGTAAATTCAAATATTCCGCGCCGATCTATACCAAATGTCATCTTGCTATTTTCTACTAGTACTCCATCTACAGATTTTGTGTACAATAAATCATAGCTCATATCAGTTTTTCCCAAATACAATTGGTCAGAATCTGAGTCGTAGAGTCCCTTTTCTTTCAGAAATTCTTCAGCTAAATTTAGTGCTGTTTTTTCATCCATCGTCTCATAAATCAAATCTGGGCTATTGTTCTTATACACTAGTTCTTTGTTGTTTATAATCTCAAGTTCTTCTTCGCCCTGTACAAATAGCACTCTATCATCTATTGGTTGCCTTGATGGATTGGCAAAAAACCTTTTTGCTATCTGTTCTGGTTGATACAATTCATATTCTATGATA